>NZ_JAUYQU010000272.1 GCF_030697065.1 Bradyrhizobium sp. | reverse complement strand
CTATCTGACCGCGCGGGGCCGCCACGATATGCTGCTGTACCGTCCGTTCTTCCGCGATGGCGAACGCACGCTGCTGCCGTCCAACCTCGCCGAGGCGGAAGCGCTCGGACCCGGCGTTACCCCGCTTCATCCCTCGCAGGAAGAACTCGCTCTCGACGTCGAGACACCCTCCGGTGAGGTGTTTGGAATCGATGATCCCCGGCTGCTCAATGCCCTCGGCGACGACAAATCCCCGGCATCCGCCCTGACGATGCGACGGTCGGATCGCGCCTTCACGGATTGCCGTCCCGTTTCGATGTTCTCGACCCAGTCGGTCCGCACGATCGAAGATGCCGTGGGCCTCGCGGTGGACAAGCGGCGGTTTCGCGCCAACATCTATCTCGACCTTGCATCGGGAGAGGGGTTTGCGGAGGACCGCTATGTCGGCCGCCAACTCCGGATCGGCGGCAAGGTCGTGATCGCGGTGCTCGAGCGCGATATAAGGTGCCAGATGATCAGCCTCGATCCGGAGACCGCGGAGGCAAACCCGGAGGTTCTGAAATATGTGGCGCGAAACCACGACGGAAAGGCGGGCATTTATGCCGCGGTTCTGGTTGAGGGGATGGTGCGCGCGGGGGACGAAGTCCGTCTGGTCGAATAGCGGCCCGTGGGGTAGCGCGGCATGCAAAATCGTCCTCTCGTAAGCCATTGATTTTACAAGACTCTGTATCTGTGCATGGGGTTGTTTTCGAAGTTTTGGCTGGGGCGGGCAGGTACCCGCTCAACGGAAAGCAGGTGCTGGGTTGCAAGAGCGTTATCAAGGACGGTCGCTGAACCGGCTGGAGGACCATCGCTTCCTCACCGGCCACGGCAATTATGTCGCCAACGACCACGTGCCCGGGGTGCTGCATCTCCATGTGGTTCGCTCGCCCGTCGCCTTCGCGCGGATCGCGCGGCTGGATTTGGCGGCCGCGCGCGCCGTCCCCGGCGTGGTGGCGGTCTACAGCGAAGCCGATCTCGCAGCCGACGGCATCGGGGAGTTGCCGTGCATCACCGTGATCGAGGCGGTCGAGCCGATCGTGGTGCCGCCGCGCCCGGCGCTGGCCCGCGGCGTCGTGCGGCATGTCGGCGATCCCGTGGTCTGCATCGTCGCGGAGTCGCCGGAGGCGGCGCTGGCGGCCGGCGAGGCGGTGGTTGTCGTCTATGAAGAAATGCCCTGCGTCACCGTCGCCACCGCGGCGTTGCAGCCGGACGCGCCGCCGATCTGGCCGGAGGCGCCGGGCAATTCCGCTTTCCTGTTCCGCAAGGGCGACGCTTCAGCCGTTGCCGCCGCCATGGCGCGGGCGGCGCATGTCGTCGAATGCGATCTCTTCAACAACCGCGTCGTCGCGGCCCCGCTGGAGACGCGGGCCGCCATCGGTTTTCATGACCGCAAGACCGACGGGTTCTGCCTCTCGCTGACCGGGCAGGGCGTGCACGATCTTCGCCGCCAGCTCGCGAATACCATCTTCCGGGTTCCGGTCGAAAGCATCCGCGTGGTGGTGCCCGATGTCGGCGGCGGTTTCGGGATGAAGAACTATCTCTATCCCGAATATGTGCTGGTGCTGTGGGCGGCGCGAAAACTTGGCCGCCCGGTGCGCTGGGTATCGGAACGATCGGAGGATTTTGTCAGCTCCGCGCAGGGCCGCGATTTCTTTACCCGCTCCAGGCTCGCCCTCGACAGCAAGGGCCGATTCCTCGGCCTGGAAGTCCGCGCGGTCGCCAATATGGGCGCCTATCTCTCGACCCAGGGTCCCATCAGTTCCACCAACGCCGCCGGCAGCGCGATGGGCGGCGTCTATGATATTCCCGCGGTGTTCGTCGAGGTGCGCGGCGCGTTTACCAACACGCCGCCGATCGACGCCTATCGCGGCGCCGGCAAGCCCGAAGCCAATTACCTGATCGAGCGGCTGGTGAACCTCGCCTCGCTCCGAACCGGGATCGATGCCGTAAAGCTGCGCCGCCGCAACATCATCGGCAGGTTTCCGCATCGCACGGCGATGGGCATGAAGATCGACGGCGGCCGCTTCGGGGCCGGCCTGGACGAGGCGCTCGCGCTCGCCGATCGCGACGGCTTTCGCAAGCGTCGCGCGCAATCGAAGAAGGCCGGCTTTTTGCGCGGCCTCGGCATTGCCTGCTTTCTCGAAACCTCCCGCGGCGCGCTCGGCGAGTTCGCCCGGGCGGCCTTCGAGGCGGACGGCACGGTGTCGCTGGCGGTCGGTACCCAGTCCAACGGCCAGGGCCACGAGACCGCCTATCCCCAGGTCGCGGCCGACCTGCTGGGATTGCCGATTGCCGCGTTCCGCTTTCACCAGGGCGATACCGAGCTTCTGCCCGGCGGCAACGGCCATGGTGGCGCGCGTTCGATGCATATGGGCGGCACCGCCCTCGTTATGGCCGTCGAAACGCTGATCGAAAAGGGCCGGCTGATCGCGGCGCATCTGCTGCAGGCGCCGGCCGATCAGGTTGCTTTCGTCGACGGCAGCTTTGTCGTGCAGGGCACCGAGCGCGCCATCGCGATCGGCAAAGTGGCGGAGGCCGCGCGGGATCCCGCCAATCTTCCGGAGGGACTGACGCCGGGGCTGGAAGGAAGCGCGAAGAACGGTTCCGATCTCTACACGTTTCCGAACGGCTGCCACGTCGCCGAAGTCGAGATCGATCCGGAAACCGGCGTGGTGCGGCTCGATCGCTACACGATCGCGGATGATTTCGGCAGTCTCATCAACCCGCGCGTGGCGCTCGGGCAGGTGCATGGCGGGGTGGTGCAGGGTATCGGACAGGCGCTGCTGGAGCACGTCGTCTTTGACTCCGAGGGCCAGTTGCTCACCGGTTCATTCCAGGATTACGCGCTGCCGCGCGCGCAGGATCTGCCGAACTTCGCCGGCGGCCTGAATGACTCCGAACCGACCCTGTCGAACCCGCTGGGCGTAAAAGGAACCGGGCAGGCCGGCAGCATCGCCGCGCCGCAAACCATCATGAACGCCGTGCTCGATGCCTTGTCGCCGCTCGGCATCCATGAACTCGATATGCCGGCGACGCCGTTTCTGGTCTGGAGCGCGATCCAGGCGGCCCGCGCGACGCAGCGAAATTCCCGCGAGCGATAGTGTGGCGGCGGGCGGCGTATTTGGCGTGGCGTATCCTACGGGCGGTTGAAACGCGCGCGCCGGGCGCTGACGGTTCGTGTCCAGACCTCGTGAAATTTCTTGGCGAGGCGCTTGTCGATATGCGGGCTGATCAGCTTTGTCATGGCAAAGGTGAGATCCTCGTATTCGATCTCGCAGCCGTCGGCCCGCGTCCGGGGCAGGAATCCCTTCTCGACGATGTCGGCGAACAGCTTCTTGTCCGCGCCATAGGCGATGCACAGCATGCTGAACGCCCGTTGTGCCGGCAGCGAATGTTCATCCGAGAATTTTTCGATCGGAATGGCGACCTGCGGCTCCGGGACGCGCAGCCTGTACTGGTAGGCGGCTCCCAGGATCATGCCGCGAGCCTCGTCCTTGCCGAGCCGCAGCATGATGTAGGCGGAGAACTGATCGGCGGCATCTTCTTCCCGGCCGAGCACCGGAATCTGCAGCATGCGAAAAACCGCGTGTCCGGTCTCGTGCAGGAACGTATCGAGTGCCGGACCGATGATGGTGTCCGCCCTGGAAACCCCGAGGGGAAGGTCCTGCTTCGGAGCGTTCTTTAGGAAGTCCGCCAGCAATTCGTAACAGACGGTGATGACTTCGTCGTAGTACCAGGCGTTTGCGACGCCGTCGCACCCCGCGACCTTAAATGTCAGCGGATAGGGAAGGCGGAGTGGGCTCAGCAATTCCTGCAGATGTTCGAGGGTGCGACCCTGCTTCATCTGGTCGTGGATGGCCTGGTGGGCCGGATTCTTCGGCGACACGTACTCATATCGGATCTGGTTGGGCTTGTTCGCGGGGGCCGCGAGGGCGCTGCTCGCAGCGGTCAGGGCCATGCCCGCCGCGGCCAGTATGGCGGCACGCGCTGCAGGTTTTCGCCGCGTCGCGCCGCTTGATTTCGACGGCGTCGATGCGTCGATTTGATGGGCCCGGCGAGCCGCTTGAGTGAGCATGCATTTTCCTCCCGTCGGCTCGGCATAAGACCGCTGCGCCGTCACCTTTCGCAACTGCGAATGGCGGCATGCAGCCGCACTGACGCCGGCATCCTACTCGATTTCTCCGTAGTGCGCGGACAAGACGATGTGCGCGTGCCAAAAAGCGGCTCACGAACCGCCGGTCACGCGTGGTCCGTTGCGGCCGGGCGGAAAAAAATCGACGCCACGATCGCCGTGCCGAGCCGGCTTGCCACGGTAAAGCTCTCATCGGCATCAATGCGCAGGGCGTGGCCGGCCGCGATCCGATTGGCCTCGCCGCCGATGATGACATCGCAGGGCGTCGCGGCCGCATAAAGGATGTGGATGCCGCGCGGGAGGGTATTGGTGGCGGCGGCCGCGAGGCATGAAAGGTCGATCGACACGCGGGAGCGATCGCCGAGCAGATTGACGACTTCGACCGGGCCGGCTTCAAGCCGGCTGACGATCGGCGTTTCCCCGGCAAACCGGACCGGCCTGAACGGCTGCCGGACGTCGATATCACCCGACGCTGTTTCGAGCACGAGTCCCTGACCGGAAACCAGCATTTGCTGGCGGTCGAAGCCGCTGAGGTCGGAGAACGGGCCCGGTGTCACGATGGCGGTGCGGCCAAATCGCCAGACCAATCCGTCCCAGCCGCCCGGCGCGAATCCGGGGAGCAGAGCTTCGGCGACGTCGATCGTGACGCCGCCGCCGTTTTTCCAGGGCGTGTGGCGGAAGGCGGCGGGATCGATCTTCGCGATCCGAATCCCGCCGCCGGAAGCCGTGGGGCTCATTGCCCCATCTTGAGGCCGAGCGACTTGCCGATCGTCGCGTTCCAGTTGGCGACGCAATCCGCACCGCAGCGCTGCGCGAAGCCGGGCATGATCGCCTTCACCAGCGCATCCTTGCGCAGCGCCTCGTCGGCGGGCGTCACGGCGACCAGTTTCATGCCCGCCGGCTTGCCTTCCTTGCAGTCGGCGTTGCCGGTGTTGCAGTCGATGCCGGTCTGGGTTTCGGTCCTGGCCTGCTCGAAGATCGAGTCTTCGAGCTTGCGGACATGGGTCTCCAGGAACGCCTGCACCTTCGGGTCCAGTGTCTTCCACCAGGCGAGATTGGCGAGGTGGGCGGCGAGGCCGAAGTTGATCGGCATCGGCGAGATGAATTTCGCCGATTCGTGCCACTTCGAGCGGTAACCGGACAGCGCGCCGGTGATGGCGCAATCGATCACGCCGCTGGCGAGCGCCGGTTGCACTTCCGCGAAGGCGATGGTGATCGGCGAGCCGCCGAGATGGGAAACGAACGCCTGCTGCGAGGCGCCGGACGCGCGCACCTTGCGGCCCTTCAGGTCGGCGACGTTGGTGAAGGCATCGCGGCAATAGATCACCTGGGCCTGATACGTCCCGAAGCCGAGCAGTTTCAAGCCGTGTTTCTCCTCGAGGAATTTTGCATAGCTCGGGCGCAGCACCTCGATGGTCTTCTGCAATTCCTCCACCGAACCGACCAGGCCGACCAGATCGGCCGCCTCGTTCATCGGCACTTCACCGGAATTGTAGTTCAGCACGGTGGTGGCGAACTGCAGCGTGCCGGCGGAAACCAGCCGGAAGATTTCGGGTCCCTTTAGTCCGAGCTCGGTGAAGGATTTGAGCTGCACCTTGATCGCGCCGGCCGACTCCTTTGGCACGGTCTCGTTCCAGAACGGCACTTCGCGGTTGAGATACATCGACAGATTGCCGATGCTGCCGACCACGTTGAACGAGGTGGCGGGCAATCCCTGGGTCTGGGCCGCCACCGGCTGCGGCGCGAGGCCGATGGCAGCGGCCGCGGCAAGCGCGGCAAGAACGGGTCGCATCGACATGATCGGGTCTCCTTGAGGGTGGGTCGGGATAATCGGGATATCGGCCGGCTATTTCGTCGGTTGCAGCAGGCTTGGCAGCCACAGCGCGAGCTCGGGGAATGCAATTAGAATGCCTATCATCATGATCATTGCGCCGACAAATGGAAGGGCGCCGATGCACAGGTCCCAGAACGGCCCGTGTCTGCGCACGGACTGGACCACATAGAGGTTGAGGCCGACCGGCGGGGTGATGAGCGCCGCCTCCATCAGGATCACGAAGATGATGCCCCACCAGATCGGGCTGTAGCCCATGGCGGTGATGACGGGCACCACCACCGGCGTGGTGGCGATCATCATCGACAGCGTCTCCATGAAGCAGCCGAGGATCAGGTAGAACGCGACGATCGCCAGCAGCATCGCCAGGGGCGGCCAGCCGAGCGACAGCACCGAGTCGGTCACCGCCTTGACCAGGCCGATCGAGACCATCACGAAATTGAGGAAGAAGGCAGCGATGATGATCAGCATGATCATGCAGGTGGTTCGCACGGTTCCTTCGAAGGCGCGAACCAAAACCGGCAGGGTCAGCTGGCCGTTGGCCGCGACCAGGCCCAGCGTCGCCATCAACCCGAGCGCCGCCGCCTCGGTCGGGGTGGCGATGCCGATATAGATGGAGCCGACAACGATGTGGAACAGGCCGAGCGGCGGCACCAGATGCTTCAGCCCGGCGATCCGTTGCGGCCACAACCCGGCGGTCTCGACGGCGGGGCCGGCCAGTCCCGGCCGCCAGATCGCGAAGGCGAACACGATCAGCGAGAACAGCCCGGCCAGCATGAAGCCCGGTATGAACCCCGCGGCGTAAAGCTGGGCGACCGACGTGTCGGTCAGGACGGCGTAGATGATCATGTTGATGGACGGAGGGATCAGGATCCCGAGCGTGCCGCCGGCGGCGATCGAACCAAGGAACAGCGGCGGATTGTAGCCGCCCTTTTCCATGTTGGGGATCGCGACGGTGCCGATGGTCGCCGCGGTCGCCACCGATGAACCCGAGGTGGCGGCGAAGATGGCGCTGGCGGCAATGTTGGTATGGATCAGACGTCCCGGAATGCGTGCAAACCACGGCGCCAGCGCGGTGAACAGCCGCTCGCTGGTGCCGGAGCGGTGCATGAGTTCGCCCATCATGATGAACATGGGGGCCGCGATAAGGATGAAGTCGTTCGACGTGTTCCACGCCAGTTCACCGACCGCGCCGGTCAGCGGAAAGAAGGCGTATTTCTGCGAGAGAACATAGGCCATGATCCCGAGCGCGGCGGCGACCGGCAGGCTGAGCGCCATCAGGCCGATCAGGAGGCTGAACGCGGTGCCGATCATGGCTGCGACGCCCCCGGCTTGGGCTGAGTCTTCGCCTCGACCCTGGCCATATCGATACCGGCCTGCTCCAGTTCTTCGGCAACGCGCAGGCTGCCGATCAGTTTGTCGAAGCCGCGCTGGTCCTTGGCCAGAAGCCGCAGGATGGCCTGCAACGGCAGCAGCACGGCCATGAAGGCGAACCAGAGCAGGCCGATCCACCAGATGCCCTGCGGCAGCACCATCGGGGTCTGCATGATGGAAGTCGACCGTGCATTCATGGTCCATGATTGCGCCAGGGTTTTCCAGCAGAACCACACCAGCGCCCCGGCGATGACGGCGAGCGCAAGGGCCGCCAGCAGGTCGCAGGCGGCGCGCAGGCGATAGGGCAGGGCGTCGAGCAGGATGTCGACCCGGATGTTGGACTTCGAGGTGACGGTGAAGGCGAGGCCGAGACCGATGCAGGCCGCGAGCATGTAGCCCGAGATTTCGAAGCTTTCGATCATGCCGCGCTTGAAAATGAAGCGCGTGACGACATCGAGCGAAATCAGCGCGCCGCAGCCGAACAGGATACAGGCGCCGGCGAGCCAGGCGAAAATCCGGGAGACGCGTTGGGGCCAGGGCTCGTCGGGCAGCAGCGGGTCGGGGGCGCTCATCGGTTGTTTTCTGTCGGGCTCGGTTGAACCATGGGCTCCGGGATCGTCTGCATTCATGGGTACAAGGCCGCGGATACGGCTTGCCGGGGACGGTAGGGATTCCACGGGCGGTCGTCAAACAAGGATCGATCGCGTGCAAGGATCGCCGTTTTGGTTATCCATATGCATTCCCCGTGGTCCGCGTCTGCTCATTAAGATGGCAGGTTCGCCCTCCGCAATGTTAGTGCATAAGTCCGATCAGCAATACCGCCGTGGATGGACCCAAGATGTTCCCCGATCCCAGCTCGCGCTCCCACCACCTCTACACCCGCGCTTTGTCCAGCCTGCCCGGCGGCAATACCCGCACCACCGTGTTCATGAAGCCCTATCCGATCTATGCCGCGCGCGGCGAGGGCTGCCGGGTGTTCGATGTCGACGGCAACGAATATATCGACTGCATCAACAATTTCACCGCGCTGATCCATGGCCACGCCCATCCGGCGCTGGTGGCGGCGGCGACCAAGCAGCTCGCGCTGGGATCGGCGTTCGGGTTGCCGACGGAGTCCGAGATCGATCTCGCGGAATTGCTGGCGGCACGGCTGCCCTCGGTGGAGCAGCTGCGTTTTACAAACTCCGGCACCGAGGCGGTGATGATGGCGCTCAAGGCCGCGCGCGCGTTCACGGGGCGGCCGAAGATCGCAAAATGCGAGGGTGCCTATCATGGCTCCTATGACTACGCCGAAGTCAGCCTCGACCCCGTGCCGGAAGCCTGGGGCCGCAACGCCCCGGTCTCGGTGGCCTATGCGAAGGGCACGCCGGACAATGTACTGGCCGACGTCATCACCATTCCCTTCAACGATGCCGAGGCAGCCGTCAGCCTGATCCGCGAGCATGGCGCGGAACTCGCCTGCGTGCTGGTCGACCCGATGCCGAACCGCGCGGGCCTCGCGCCCGCCGACAAGGCCTATCTCGAGGCGCTGCGCGCGGTCACATCAGAGGTCGGCGCGCTCCTGATCTTCGACGAGGTCATCACGTTTCGGCTGGGCTATCGCGGCGCGCAGGGGTTGTGGAATATAGATCCCGATCTGACCACGCTTGGAAAAATCATGGGCGGCGGTTTTCCGGTCGGCGCGGTCGGCGGCAAACGGGAATTCATGGCGGTGTTCGATCCCACCGCGGGCAAGCCCGATCTGCCGCATGGCGGGACGTTTTCGGCCAATCCGGTGACGATGCGCGCCGGGATTGCGGCGATGGAGTTGCTCGACGAGGCCGCGTTCGCGCGGCTCGATGCGATCGGGGAAGCGGTGCGCGGCGGCATCGATGATGCGTTCCGCCGTCACGGCGTGCCCGGCCGCACCGTCGGGCTCGGCTCGCTGCTGAAGATTCATTTCGCCGATCGCCCGGTCCGTGACTACCGCTCGGCCTATCCGACCGGGCAGGAAGTGCAGCGATCGGCGATGTTCCATCGCGGCCTGCTCAATCGGGGCGTGCTGGCGGCTGGCTATGGATTGATGGCATTGTCGACGCCGATGACCGATCGGGATGTCGAGCAGATCGTTGCGGCGGCGTCTGATGCGCTGGCCGACGTAGCTGCGGCGGTCTGGTGATCATTGCTTGATGGCCAAATGCACAGGGCGGGATATTCGCCCTCTTCCGCCTCAGAATCTGAATGCGCCTCGAATGACGGAAAGCGACACCGCATAGTTGTCGAAAAGCGTATAGCTCATTCCAAGAGCAACCCACGTCGAAGTGAAAGCCCATCCGGTCAGGGATATAGCGATTCGTCCCAGTCCAGTGGCATAGGCCCGGGCTAGAGGAGCGTGTCCGGCGAAGGCGACATCAAGAAATTTTATTGTCGCGCCAAGCCCCAGCCCGTGATGGAGCGCCCACGCTGTCCAGCCGAAGTTGGGCTGATGCCAGACACCGATCGTCAGCATTGCGCAAATAGCAGCCAGAATCGGCGAGCGTGATTCCATGTAGGCGGGAAAATAGACGCGCCGCATAACCCAGTTCGACAGCGTCATATGCCACGACTGCCAGTAGCGCTGAAGGTTCGACCTGATGAGAGGCAGATTGAAATTTTCCGGCAACCGCCACCCGAGGGCTCTGCCGGTGCCCAACGCCAGATCCGTATAGCCGGTGAAGTCGAGGTAGATATATAACGATTGACCAAGCAGCATTGGCCAAATGACCGAGGCATTCGCAGTTTCCGGGTTCAGCGCCACGATTTCCGCCGATTTCAGAACGACGGGAGCAAGTAACAAGTCCGCTGAAAGCTTCTTGGTCAGGCCAACCAGGCACCGAGCGATGCCGCTTCCATAATCAGTGATGGACCAATTCGCGAACCTTGCGCGGCGGAATTCCGCAAGCGTCGTTATCGGTCCGGCCGCCAGCATCGATGGATGAAGCATGAAGCCGAAATATTCGATGACGCCGACGTCTTTCAGAGTGTGCGCGCGCGCTGCGAAAATAATGTCGATCAAGCGAATTCCGAAATAGGACAGTCCCAGCGGCAAAGCCAATGACGATGTTTGCCCAAAGGCCGCGGATGCATGCGGCGCAAGAATCTTGAAATAGAATAGGACCATGAAAACGAAGCCGGTGACCAGCAGAAGGCCAGAAGCCGCCGTATCCTTTCGCGCCAGCTCAAGCCTGACGAGAAAATATCCTCCGGCCAGGAACGCCGCTATGGCGAACGCGCTTGCCGCGCCCGTTGTCGCGATCCAGGCGGCACTCAGAGTGATCAAGGCGACGAGTTCGAGACGAGGAGAAACTTTCCTTATCAAGATGATCAGCGGCGCCAGCAAGAGGAGTAGCGCCATAAACCAGAGCAATTCCGCAAAGGATGTGGCGGGTGCCCGCAAAATCGAAACGGGATTGAACGCTACGGAATCGATCGTAACCGTACTGTCCGTCGAATAGAGCGGCAATCGTTCATCCTTAGCTCGATTTGCCCGCCAGAGTATCTTGCACTCCCATGCGCTTCCAATCGTGGCGCAGTCCTTTTCGCCCGCAGCCAGCGTTCGGGGGATCAGTATTCCGAGCGTCGCCTGACCGTTGTTGCCGGTGATCGTGAGAACGCCGCCCACATGCGTTCCCCTGGTGTCCAGTTCGATGGCCAGCGAGTCCCCTGCATCGGCGCTAAGGGTTACAGGGCGACCCGAAATAAACGGCTCGCGCAAGAGTTCGCCGCCACCGTTCGAGACCGACTGACGGTAGACCTTTAGTCCAGCTTCCTCGCCGAAGCTTGTCGCCTCGATGATTCCAACAAGCGCGAGTACCGCAGCTATGATGACGAAGAGTCGCCACATGTCATTGCGACGCGCGAAGTGGGCATCCCAAAGCGCGTGTGACAGCGTCAAAGAAAACCGGATGCAATTTTTCACGACCTTTGGCGACTAAATGCTGAGTATCAAAGAAGTCCTTCGTATCGAGATCTCTTACCCGATTGCGCAAATCAATCGTTCTACTTTCGCCTCCGAGCAGTCGTATGGCATTGAGAAAGTCGGTGGAAATCAACTCGTTGACCTTGTCGAATGTCTTATCGGTCGGCGGGACGACGAATTTGACGTCGGAATTGGGTCCCTTGAAGCGATCGTGAAAGCGATTGTACCATTGGACGCCTGCTCGATAGCGGTTACGAAAATCGGTCACTCTGGTTGCGATATATGCATTCGCCTGTCGCAGCTTTTCGGCGTGCGTCCAGACGGGCTCACGATAGCTCGCGCGGTCGGGCTGCAAAGAATCTTCGGAAGGTTTTCGCGCAACTGGCTGGGGAGCGACAAATACATCCCGCAGGCGCCACTTTGCGCCAAGGCGTTCCTGTCGTGCAATGGCGCTGATGATTCGCTCGGAACTCCCAACGTGCCCGGTGTGCAACGCCACATTCCACAACAGGGAAAAGGAAACCGGAATCCCGCTGGGACGATGGGACAACTCGGTCATCACGCTGTCATCGTCGAATCCAAGCCTGTTCGGGTTAATACCAACAATGAACAGCCGTTTGCGGTTTTCGGGTACCAGTGCCGCGATGTCCCAGCTCTCTGAAAACGATTGGGAACTTGAGCCCAGATTGACGAATTGAACATCTCGCTCGCACCAGGCGGTCAACTGTTTCGACAACAGAGCATCATCCGCGGTCAGTTCGCGGATGGTCGAACCTCCCAACAAGACAACGAGTTCCCCTCCGGTCTCCTGGAATGCGCTTCCAACGTTCTGAAGCAGGAGCTGATAATCATCACCAGCTTTCGTGACCTGTGTACCAGCGGCATACAGGTTCCATGACTGGCCCAGTTCCAGCCTCAGCAACAGCGCTGCGAGAATCGCTACGGCGGTCAGAAATCCGGCGGCGCGGGCCGGGGTTTCGATAAGAAGCCAGGACCACCGACGAACCAGCAACGTAAGTGAACTAGAATCCAACATAACGAAATATACTCGACGAAACCCCATGCCGCGCGGACTCAAGGAGGAGAAATAATACGCAGCTGATCGCGAAAGCCGCAGTCGCGCTCCCGAGCGCGAAATCCAATAGTTGTCGCGCCGCCCGGTTTGTGCGTTCTTCAGGGTTTGGCATAGAGATCCGGGAGTTTCGAGAAGTTGCCGATAAGCAGTTGTTTGTCGAGCTTGCCGTTGGGCAGCTTCGGCAATGTTTGCCCGGCCGAGAGAATCATCGATGGGGTATATCTGTTGGGAAGCTTGGTTCTCACGGCGCGGATAAGAACTGCGCGCGAAGGCAAATTTTCATCATCCCTTGATGCGACAAAAAGCGCCGGCGTCTGGCCCAGTACCGGATGAATGACCGGTAATACACAGAACTCGTGTCCAGTTAACTCCGCTTGCAGCGCTTGTTCGATGCTGTGCCTGTCCACTTTTTCGGCCCCGACCTTGAATACGTCGTCAAGCCGACCGCTGACCGTGACAAGGCCGTCACTCCGCACAAAGCCAATGTCCCCCGTTCTAAAGACAGGTCGGGCTGGCTCGAAGTTTCCGCCAGTTCTCCAATAGCCGTACATCATGGTGGGGCCAGAAACGCTTATTTCTCCGGGGTTGGCGGCATCGTTCGCACCGTCAATGACGACTTCGAATCCCGGAAGCGGATAGCCCGCCGCGGCCGGATGCAATTGGCGGTCATCGTGGGGAAGAATGCACAGTCGGCCCGACACTTCAGTCAAACCATACATTTTGTGAAGCTTGGCTTCGGGAAAGCGCGCATCCACGGAAGCTCCCAAGGCAGGCGGCAGGAAATCTCCCGAACTTACAATGATCTGCGGACCCACGCCCACGAGCCGCTGGGACAACTCGCGAATTTGCAGGGGAGCCCCACCATAGCCGCCGGTACCTGCGGCAAAGAGCTCGTTTCGCTTGGTCCAATCCAACCCGCCTAAATGCTGCACCGGAATCTGGTTCGACCATGCCATGAAGGTATGCCCCAGTGGCGATATGAGGGACATGTCCGCATCAACCGCCCAAAACGAAGCAGATGAAATGCGTAGCCGATTTCCTGCGAGGGCAGCGTTTGCTGCAACTCTGCCCAGGTCGAGGGCCACGCCTTTCGGCTTTCCCGTCGACCCGGACGTCAAAATTATCAGATCGCCGGGCTGTTGAATGCTGGGAGGGATCGATAGACGATCAAGATGCCAGTCATTGGAATGGCCGTTCCAACGCACCATCGCTGATGCTGCCGTCAGTTCGGCCAAGCTTTCGCTATTCATGGAGGACTTACGCCACGCGACCGCGGTGTTATTGCTCAACCAGCAGCCGGCGATGCCGGCGAGGAAGGCGATCGGATCATCCGACGGAACGATCACCCTTCCATTCGTGGTCGACAGCTTTTCGGCGAGCAAGTTCGCCCGAAGGAGCAACTCCTCCGCCATCATATTGCCGGTCGCGCACCGGAACAGGTCGGCGCCTGTGCGACGGATGCCGAGCAGTGTTGCAAGAGCTTCAGAATTGCGTCTCATTGCCGACTTGAGGCGATCGATGAGAGCTGTCGAGCCAGGCTACCGATCGACTCAAAATGATCAAACTGAATATCTGTCGGGCCAAACGAGCGGGCGAGGCGACTTTCCAGCGCCAGAGTAATCTGCACCATAGCCATTGAATCTATGTGTCCCTCCAAGGCCGTTTCACTCGTCAGGGCCAGATCGGGTTCCACGAAGGGGCGAACGACGTCAACCACCAATTCGAGATAATCTTGGGCCATGTTTTCCGATAGGGGAGTCATTCACCGGCCTCGAGAAAATCATCAGCTCTGATTTTCGTCTGGGTAACAAGATAGGCCGTCAGGTCTTTCTCGGATTCGATCCCCTCAAGCTCTTTCGTCAAGGATCGGCTGCCCAGGCGGA
>NZ_JAUYQU010000208.1 GCF_030697065.1 Bradyrhizobium sp. | reverse complement strand
TAGAAGAAATACGCATTGTTGTCGTCGGGCGATCCGCCGAACAATTCGATATTGAACGGCCCCTTGCCCTCCTTCAGCCCGAGCCCCTGCTCGATCGACTGCGCCTGCAGCGCCCCGACCTGGAAATTGTCGAAGGTCGCGTAGTAGTCGACGTCAGGCGTGCCGCGGATCAGACGATCATAGGCGATCACCGTGATGCCCCTGGCCTTGGCCTGCCTGAGCGCATCGGACAGCGTGGTGCCGTCGATCGCCGCAATGACCAGCACCCTGGCGCCCTTGGTCACCATGTTCTCGACCTGGGCAAGCTGGTTCGGGATATCGTCCTCGGCATATTGCAGGTCGGCGCCGTAGCCGCGCTGCTTCAGCACCTTGACGATGTTGTTGCCGTCATCGATCCAGCGCGCCGAGGCCTTGGTCGGCATGGCGATGCCGACGGTCGGCTTGCCCTGCGCCAGCGCGCCGCCATCCGGCGCCATGAACGCAAGGCCCGCCAGCGCGAGCGCGAACGATTTGGCCTTCAGCCTCAGCATGCTTCCTCCCCTCGACGCAGACCTCAGGCAGCATACGCCGGTCCACGTTCCGCGCGTGCCGGCAGTTGGTTGCCCTTCTTGATACGGCGATCGTAGCAATAGCCCTCGCGAAGGCAACCTGAAGGGTGGCTTCGGAGATCGCCGCAGACGCCGCGGCATCAGTCCGGCGGCCCGGCGCGCGGCCCGTCTCAGGCCGCCATCGTCGCCTTCAGCGCCGTCGCCGCCGAAGCATAGCCGCCGCGCGCGCCGTCGATGAAATGGACGTGGTCGCTGCGCGTGACCGACGGCGCAAAGCAGGTCATCATCGCCGCATCCTGCCGGTGCAGGCCGTAGCGCACGGTTCCGGCCGCGGCCGCCTCGGCGAGCACTTTCGTGAGCCCCTGCTCCAGTTCCGGCGTGCAGTCGAGGATCATGCGCAGGCCGTCGTCATATTTGCGGAAGTCGGAATTCTCCACCACCTGCTGCACATAGGTCTTCGGCACGAAACCGCCGACGCTGAGGCCGAAGCGCATAATCACGTAGACGAACAGCGTGTTGGCGAGCACGAAGGCGCGCCGCTTCAGCAGCGACCCGCGCCTCGTGGCGACCTCGTACTTGTTGCCGCTCGGCGGCCATGTCAGCGGCGGGCCGTCCGGCGGCACCGGCCGTCCCGCATCCGGGCTGCGCTCGACCAGCGCGACCAGATCCTCGATCACCTTGCGAAAGGCGGTGGCGTCGGCAGCGCGCGCGGGCACCACCAGCACGGAGAGGATGAGGCCGCGCACCGACGGAATTTCCTCGAACCGGCATGACAATCCCGTGAGATCGGGCTGGGTGCCGGGCGCGGCCTTCGGCACCGCGAACTCGCCGCGCTTCATCGCCGTCTCGGCCCAGCCGAGGCCGCCGCCGGAAAACATCGCATAGGACAGATTGGCCGACGGCCCGAACCGCGCGACGCGGACATCGAACCCCTGCGCCCGCACCGCCGACACCGGCACCAGCGCCACCCGCATCACGAGGTTGAGGCTCTCCTCGACCCATGTCGCGGTCGCCGCCATCGCCTCCCGGGTGCGATCGAGATCGTCCGGCGCCACCGCGAAACTGGCCCCGTCGCCGCCGAACACGAAGGGAAATTCGCGCCCCGCCAGCGCATTCGAGATCGCCGCGATCACCGAAGCCCCGGCCATGTTGACCGCCTTGTAGCGCGCCTCCGCGATCGCCCGCGTCGATTCCACGATATCGGCGACGCCGATCGTCCAGTCATCCGGCAACGGCGAATACAGCGCCGGATCCATCAGGCTGGCAAAGCCGCGAAAGACCGGGATGGAACCGTAAAAGGTGTCGGGGTGGGCGGGTGTGGTCATATCAGCGGAAACGCCCCGTTACGAACCATTCTAGCAGATACGGCCGGCTCTGGAATTTGGGTTCAACACCTCAACAAGAAGCCCGATTAATCAAACCTTTTCCCGGTTTGTCTATGCCCTACCCGCCCTTCGTCACCCCCTGCAGCACCAGCCGGTTGAGCCTTCCGGCGAAAGCGGCCGGGTCTTCCGGCAGTTCGCCGTCGAGGATCTGCGCCTGCTCCAGCAGCAGGAACGACAGGTCGGCGGCCTCAGCGGTGTCGCCCGAGATCGCCGCGACCAACGGATGGCGCAAATTGATTTCGAGGATCGGCTTGGTGCCGGCGCCCTTGTTCTGCCGCGCCAGCAGGCGTTCCAGTTCGCGGTCCGGGCCATGGCTGCCGGCGACCAGGCAGGAGGCACTCGACGTCAGCCGCTGCGAGGCGCGGACGTCGGAGACCCGCTCGCCGAGGGTGGCCTTGATCACGGCGATGATCGAAGCCTCGTCGGCCTCCGGATTTGCCTCTTCCTTCTTGTCGTCGAGCAGCGGGATGAGTCCAAAATCGATATCGCCCTGGCTCAGCGACTTCAGCGGCTTGCCTTCGAAATCGAGCGGGGCCGAGGTCCAGAACGCGTCGACCGGATCGGTCAGCAGCAAGACTTCGATGCCGCGGGCCGCGGCCGATTCCAGCTTCGGATTGGACTTCAGCCGCTCGATGCTGTCGCCGACCAGGAAGTAGACCTCGGTCTGGTTCGGCTTGAGATCGGCGATGTACTGCTTCAGCGAGCGGTTCTCGCCCGCCGTTGACGTGAAGCGCGACAGCGCCAGGAGTTTTTCGCGGCGTTCGAAATCCTCGTAGAGGCCTTCCTTGATGACGGGCCCGAAGGCTTCCCAGATTTTCGCGAAGTTTTCCGGGTCCTTGTCGCCGAGGGTCTCCAGTTCGCTGACCACGCGGGTGGTCACGGCTTTGCGGATCTGCGCCAGTTGCGGGTTGTTCTGCAGCATTTCCCGGGAAATGTTGAGCGGCAGATCCTCGCTGTCGACCACGCCGCGGATGAAGCGCAGATAGGCCGGCAGCAAATCGGCGTCGTCGGTGATGAAGACGCGGCGGACATACAGCTTGACCCGGCCCTTGCGCTGCGGCTCGAACAGGTCGAACGGCTTTGTCGAGGGCGCGAACAGCAGCACCGCATAGGAATAGCGGCCCTCGGCACGGTAATGCAGCGTCATCGCCGGCTCGTCGAAGGCGTTCGCGATCTGCTTGTAGGCCTGGGTGTAGTCTTCGGGCGTCAACTCCGACTTGGAGCGCTGCCACAGCGCGCTGGCCGAATTGATCTGGCGCGGCTCGCCTTCCTCGGGGACCAGTTCGATCGGAAACTGGATGTTGTCGGAATAGGCGCCGACGATGCGCTCGATTTCGTAGGTCTCGAGATATTTTTTTGCGTCGGGTTTCAGGTGCAGCACGATTTCGGTGCCGCGGACGACGCGCGTCGCATCCTCCGCGCCGGCGGGCGCGACCTCGAATCCGGCGCCGCCCGACGAGGTCCAGCTCCAGACCTCGTCGCTGCCGGCGCGGCGGCTGGTGACGACGATGCGGTCGGCCACCATGAAGGCGGAATAGAAGCCGACGCCGAACTGGCCGATCAGCCCGGCTCCATCCTTGGCCTCGGTCAGGCGCGAGAGGAAGGATTTGGTGCCGGAACGGGCGATGGTGCCGAGATTGTCGATCAGCTCCTGGCGGTCCATGCCGATCCCGGTATCGATCACGCGCAGCGTATCGGCCGCCTTGTCGGGCGCGATGCGGATTTTGGGCGGCTCGCCGTCTGCGACCAGTTCGGGATGGGCGATCGCCTCATAGCGCAGCTTGTCGCAGGCGTCCGAAGCGTTCGAAATCAGCTCGCGCAGGAAAATGTCGGTTTCCGAATAGACCGAATGCACCATCAGGTGCAGCAATTCGGCGACCTCGGCCTGGAACGGCTGGGAAACGGGGGCGGTGTCGGCGGTCGTGGCGTTGGCGGTCATCAGCAATCTCGCTCGAGCATGAACATCCGGAGGCAGCCTGATATAGCGATACCACGTGGGGTGACAAGATTTGCAGGCCACCGCAGCAAAAGGCCGGGCGGGGCGGGGCCAGGGGGCATTTGCGGATTACCGGCCCATGGTGGACACTGCAAGGGCCGCGAGGAGAATTGCGCCACCATGCGAATCGGCATCCGCCTTGCCATTTCCGGACTGGTCCTCGTGTCGATCCTGGTCAGCGCCGTGGGCGTCCACCTCTTGTGGTGGCGGACCGCCGAAGCCAACAGCCACGCGCTGGCGGACACGATCAACCGCCAGATCGTCGCGGCGGTTGAAAAGGAAGTCACCGTCATCACCACCGAAGCGCGCGCCGCGCATACCGCCATCCGCACCTTGTTCCTGCAGAACGTGCTGGAGACCCGCGAGGCCGACAAGCGCGAATTCGTCTTCCTGTCCCAGTTACAGTCGCAACCGAACATCTCCTGGGTGGCGTTCGGCTGGCCCGACGGCACGTTCTTTGCGGCACACAAGCTCGGCGATCTGGCGCTGGAGATGATGGAAATCGCGCCGGTCGACGGCGTCGTCAAGCGGCGGGTCGACCAGTACCGCGTGGTGGTCGGCGATATCGAATTCGAGAAGCGGCAATTTCTGGACACAGATTATGCGGTCACCGAACAGGAGTGGTTTCGTTCGGCGATCGCCGCCGACGAACCGCGCTGGTTCAGCGTCGCCGCCCATCCCGTGGGACCGCGTCCGTCGATCGCCTATGCCGGTCCGATCGACGTCTACCAGAAGCGCCAGGGCGTTCTCGCCATCATCATCGAATATACCCGCCTCGCCCGGTTCCTGTCGCAGCTCTCGGTCGGAACGTCCGGCGCGGCGTTTATCCTGGGCAGCGACGGCAACACGATCGCCGCCCCGGATCCGGATGCCGATGAAACCAACATGCAGCGCTCCGACCAGCCTTTGCTCGCGATCGCCCGGCGCGCGATCGGTCAGGCCGGCGGCTCCGGTCCCGGGCAAAAGGCTGCCGGTCAGGTCCGGCTGGAACAGGCCGGCGAGGCGTATGCGGTCAGCCTCACGCCGCTCGCCTTTCCAGGCTGGATGCTGGCGACCGTGATTCCGGAAAAGGAATTTCTCGGCCCGATCGAGGCGACGATCCGCCAGTTGCTGATCGGCCTGGCGGTCCTCATTCTCGCCGCCGGTCTGCTGTCGGCATGGCTTGCCCGGCACCTGATCGCCACGCCGCTGATCATGGTCGTCGACGAACTCAAACACGTCGCCCGGTTCGATCTCGACAAGGTCCGCCGCCACGCCTCTGATATCACCGAGATCGAGAATCTGTCGGGCGCCATCGCCGATATGGCGGGCGGACTCGCGGCCTTTCGGAAGTATATTCCCGCCGATCTGGTCAGAATGCTGGTTCGCGAAGGCATCGAACCTCGCCCGGGCGGCTCGATCAAGCCGCTGACGATCCTGTTCGCCGATATCGCCGGCTTCACCGGGTTATCCGAGCGGCTCGGCGACCGCATCGTCCCGCTGCTCTCCAGTTACCTCGACACCATGTCGCGCGAAGTCAGCGACCATCGCGGCACCATCGACAAGTTCATCGGCGACGCGGTGATGGCGTTCTGGGGTGCGCCGGCGGCCAATCCCGACCACGCCGCCGATGCCTGCCGCGCCGCGCTCGCCTGCCAGCGCGCGCTCCGGGAGTCCGGCCTGACCGACGATTCCGGCCGGCCGCTGCGGGTGCGGATCGGCGTCAATTCCGGCGACGTGCTGGTCGGCAATATCGGCTCCGAGCTCCGCCTCAATTATACGGTGATCGGCGACGCCGTGAACGTCGCCAGCCGGCTGGAAGGCGCCAACAAGGAATATGGCACCGACATCATCATCGGCGAGGAAACCCGTCGCCTCGCCGGCGATCGAATCCTGGTTCGCGAACTCGACCGCCTGACGGTATACGGCCGCGCGCACGGCATCGCGGTCTACGAGTTGCTCGGGATGGCCGGGGACGGCACGGTCCTTCCACCATCCATGACGCTGTATGAATCCGGGCTCTCCGCCTATCGCGACCGCCGTTTCGAAGCGGCCGCCGGGCTGTTCGAGCAGGCGCTCCAGGCGCGTGACGGGGACCCGCCCGCGCGGCTGATGCTCGAACGTTGCCGCGGCTTTATTCGGCAGCCGCCGGGCGACGATTGGGATGCAACCAACGCGATGCAAGCCAAATAGCCTGACTGCCGGTTTCACGGTCTTGCACCCCCGGATATCACGGGCTTGTGATAACAGGCGGAGACCGACGTCGTAACGGTGCTGCCGCCACCCCCGTAACTTGGTGGCGCTTTCACTGAAGCTTCTAGGAAAGGATCACCTCATGAATTCCAAGATCGCCCACGCCACTATCGCCGGCTCCTTCGCCGCCGCGCTTTCCATGCTCGCCGCTCCGGCGTTCGCAGCGCCCAAGGCGCCGCAGCCGACCATGGACAAGTGCTTCGGTATCTCCATGAAGGGCCAGAACGATTGCGCTGCGGGCGCCGGCACCACCTGCGCCGGCACCGCCAAGACCGACTACCAGGGCGATGCCTGGAAGTATGTCGCCAAGGGGACCTGCGCCAGCATCAAGACGCCGAAGGGCAGCGGTTCGCTGGAGCCGATCAAGTCCTGAACCGAGCACCCGGCGCGCGGTCCGTTCCGCGCGCCGCTGCACGCGCAGCCCCCACCAAGCGAGTCCAGCCGATGTCCAACGCTGCTCATTTACCGGCTTCAGCCGGCGTCGGCTTCAAGCCCGAACATGGGGCGGCGATTCTGGCCGCCGCGCAGCCGATCGGATTCTTCGAAGTCCATGCGGAGAACTACATGGGCGCCGGCGGGCCGCCGCATGCGCAACTCACCGCGTTGCGCGAGCGCTACGCGCTGTCGATACACGGTGTCGGGCTGTCGATCGGCTCTACCGGGCCGCTGGACCGCGCTCACCTGGCCCGGCTGCGCAGGCTGTGCGACCGCTATGCGCCGGCCAGCTTTTCCGAGCATCTCGCCTGGTCGTCGCATGACGGCGTCTATTTCAACGACCTGCTGCCGCTGCCCTATACCGAAGCGACGCTGGCGCGGGTCGCCGATCACGTCGACGAAGTACAAACCGCGCTCAAGCGGCAGATGCTGCTGGAAAATCCGTCGACCTATCTCGGCTTCGCCGAGAGCACCATCCCGGAAGTCGAAATTCCTCGCCGAGGTTTCGCGGCGCACCGGATGCGGACTGCTGCTCGACATCAACAACGTCTTCGTCTCGGCCACCAACCATGGCACGTCGGCGCTGGACTATCTCTACCGGTTTCCTCTCGACCGCGTCGCGGAAATTCACCTCGGCGGTCATGATGCCGACACCGGCGATGCCGGGGAGAAGCTGCTGATCGACAGCCACCGCGTGGCCGTCGCGGGCGAGGTCTGGGCGCTCTACCGCGAGGTGATCGGGCGCATCGGTGCGCTGCCGACCCTGATCGAATGGGACAATGACGTGCCGGACTGGCCGACGCTGCGCGCCGAGGCCGTCGCCGCCCAACATATCCTGTCCGGCGCCGCGCGCGCGTCGGCGGCATGAGCGAAGCCATGGCCGCACCATTTGAAACATCCTTTGCGCAAGCGCTGCTCGGCACCGAGCCGGCCCTTCCGCCCGGCCTCGCTGCGCACACCGCCGCCGTTCCGGCGCGGCGCTTTGCCGTCTACCGCAACAATGTACTGGCAAGTCTTGGCGCGGCGCTGGCGCGGCGTTATCCCGTCATCGAACGGCTGGTCGGCGGCGAGTTCTTCGCCGCGATGGCGCGGCAATTCGTGATCCGGCATCCGCCGCGCTCGCCGTTGCTTGCGCAGTATGGCGAGGAGTTCGCCGACTTCATCGCCGCTTTCGAGCCGGCGCGGGAGCTGCCTTACCTGGCGGACGTGGCACGGCTCGAGGCGGCGCGCACCCGCGCCTACCATGCGGAAGATGCCATGCCGCTCGGTGCGGACGGCTTCGCGGCGCTCGATGCCGGGGCCCTCGGCGACATCCGTCTCCAGCTGCATCCCTCGGCCGCCATCCTGCGCTCGCCATTCCCGATCGTGACGATCTGGGCGATGAACAGCGGCGAGCTCGAGCTACGGCCGATCGAGACCGGGCAAAGCGAGGACGCTCTCGTCGTCCGGCCACATATGGACGTCGAGGTTCGCGCGCTGCCACCGGGCGGCGCGGCGTTCCTGCGCTCGCTCGCCGACGGCCTGCCGCTGCGCGATGCCATCGGCGTTGCGCTCGCCGACCACGCCGGTTTCGACCTCACCGGCAATCTCGCGGGTCTGATCGGCTCAGGCGTCGTCCGCGCCATCCTGTCTCCAGCGGCGAGGACATCATGACGACTCTCGGCAAAACGCTCGAAACGGCGGCGACGCCGACCATGCTGCCGGTGCGGATCGTTCAGCGGGCGATCGCTGCGCTGGATCGCATTCCCTTTTGGCTGATCGCCCTTTCGGCCCGGATCTTCCCCGCCATGGTGTTTTGGCAATCGGGCCAGACCAAGGTCGAGGGTTTCAGCCTGAAGCCCAGCGCCATGGCGCTGTTCCAGGAAGAGTACCGGCTGCCGCTGATCGATCCCGAAATCGCCGCCTATGCCGCCACGATCGCCGAGCATTTTTTCCCGGTTCTGCTGGTGATCGGGCTGGCGTCGCGATTCTCGGCAATGGCGCTGCTGTTCATGACCGCGGTGATCGAGATCTTCGTCTACCCGGACGCATGGCCGACCCATGGCGTATGGGCCACCTGCTTTCTGATCGTGATCGCGCGGGGTCCCGGCCTGCTCTCGCTGGATCACCTGATCGCCCGCAAATTCCGATAGAAGTGGCACGACCGCCGGTCCGCCGCCAGCCTCGCCTCCCGGCGGCGGCGGCGGTTGCAGACGATTCCGGTTTGGCGATACCATGATGGCCGCAAGTTTCGCGGCATCCGACGCGCAAATCCTCGCAGAAGGAGCATCATGGCAAAACCCGGGTTCGATGCGGAATTCGACGTCGTGGTGGCCGGCGCCGGATCGGCCGGGTGCGTGGTGGCGGGGCGGCTGACGGAAAATCCCGGGATTTCGCTATGCGTCATCGAGGCCGGCGGGCGCGACCGCAATCCCTGGATCCATATCCCCCGCGGCTTCGGGAAGCTCGTCCCCAACGCGAAAATCAACTGGGGTTACGAGACCGAGCCGGAGCCGGGACTGGGCGGCCGCAGCATCATCTGGCCGCGCGGCAAGGTGGTGGGCGGGTCGGGCTCGATCAACGGACTGGTTTTCCTGCGCGGCGCGCCGAGCGACTACGACGAGTGGCAGCGGCTCGGCGCGCAAGGCTGGGGCTACCGCGACGTGCTGCCCTACTTCAAGCGGGTGGAGCATTGCGCCGACGGCGCGGACCAGTGGCGCGGCACCGGCGGTCCGATCACGGTCTCCAACGTCAAGCGACCCTCGACGGTGGCGAAGGCCTTCGTCGAGGCCTGCGAGCGCCTGCAATACCAGCGCAACCCGGATTTCAACGGCGAGCGCATCGACGGCATCGGCTTTGCGCCGCTCAATGTCCACAATGGCTGGCGCCGCTCGACCGCGGTGGGCTATCTCCGGCCCAATCTCGGCCGCAAAAACCTGGAGCTGATGACCCGAACGCAGGTGCGGAAAATCCTGTTCGAGGGACGCCGCGCCGTCGGCGTCGAGGTCGAGCGCGACGGAAAGATCCAGCGCATCGGCGCGCGGCGCGAACTGATCCTGTCCGGCGGCGCCATCAACTCGCCGGTGCTGCTGCTGGCCTCCGGCATCGGTCCGGCGAACGAACTCGCGCAGCACGGCATCGCGGTAAAACTGGACCTGCCCGGCGTCGGCAAGAACCTGCAGGATCATTACCAGGCGAGCTTTGCGTTCAAGACCCATTGCGGCGACACGCTCAATGAAGCGGTGATGAATCCGGTCAAATCGGCCAGGATGGCGCTGCAATGGCTGTTCACCGGGACCGGCCAACTGGCGGTCGGCGCCACCGAGGCGACGCTGTTTGCCAAGTCCAGCCCGGCGGAGCCGGTGCCGGATCTCCAGTACCAGGTGCTGAATTTCTCCTCCGACAGTCTGAAGCTCGGCCTGCATCGCTGGCCGGGCTTTACCTTCATCTTCAGCGTCTGCCGGCCCAAGAGCCGCGGAGAGATCACGCTGCGCGACGCGGCGGGCAAAATGCCGCCGCGCATCCTCGCCAATTACCTCACCCACCCCGACGACATGCGCATCATGCAGGCCGGCTTCCGCATCGGCCGGCAGATTGCCGCGACCGAGCCGTTCCGCTCGCTGGTGACAGAACAGATCCGGCCCGATCCGGCGATCGAGAGCGACGACGAGATCGCCGACTTCGTCCGCGGCATGGGCTCGACGGTCTATCACCCCTGCGGCACCTGCCGGATGGGCGAGGACGACGGCGCCGTGGTGGACAGCAGCCTGCGCGTTCGCGGCATCGACGGATTGCGCGTGGTCGACGCCTCGGTGATGCCGGCGATGCCGTCGCCGAACATTCATCCCGCCACCATCATGGTCGCGGAAAAAAGCTCCGACATCATCGCGCAGGCGCTGAGGCATTGAGGCCATAAAGATCGACAAGCGGCGCGAGCCGAACGACAAACAAGAAGCAAAAGGGAAACGCCGTGACGAAAACATCAAAAGTGAGAAGCGTCGAAATCCTCGCCTGCGACGCCGGATGGCGCAACTACCATTTCGTCAAGGTCTCGACCGAGGACGGCGTGGTCGGCTGGAGTGAATATGACGAGGGATTTGGCGCGCCCGGTGTCGGCACGGCGATCCAGCGGCTGTCCGCCCGCGTGGTCGGCAAGGACGTCATGGCGCATGAGCTGATCTTTGCGGAACTGTCCGCGGCGACCCGTCCCGCCACCGGCGGCGTGGTGGCGCTGGCGCTCGGCGCCATCGAGAATGCGCTGCTCGACGCCAAGGGCAAGCTGCTCGGCGTGCCCTGCTACGAACTGCTCGGCGGCAAGATCCGCGACCGCGTCAGGGTCTACTGGTCGCATTGCGCGACCTGGCGCATCAACCATCCCGGCTGGTACAAGCCCGCGATCACCGACCTCTACGGCGTCAAAGCGATCGGGCAGGAGGTGCGCGAGAAGAACTTCACCGCGCTGAAGACCAACATCTTCACCTACACCGACGGCAAGCCGCAGGGCTGGCGGCCCGGTTTCGGTTCGCCGTTCGAGCCGGAGATCAATGTCGACCGCAAGGTGCTGCGCGATTTGCGCATGCATCTGGAAGCCATTCGCGACGGCGCCGGGCCCGACGTCGATATCCTGCTCGACCTCAATTTCAACGCCAAGACCGAAGGCTACCTGAAAATATTGCGTACCATCGCCGACCTCGACATGTTCTGGATCGAGATCGACAGCTTCAGTCCCGAAGCGCTCGGCTATATCCGGCGGCAAAGCCCGCACCCGGTCTCGTCCTGCGAAACGCTGCTCGGCCTTCGCGAATTCCTGCCCTATTTCCGCGAACAGGCGATGGACGTCGCGATCATCGATACGCCCTGGAACGGGGTGTGGCAGTCGATGAAGATCGCAGCAAGCGCCGAGGCGCACGAGGTCAACGTCGCGCCGCATAATTTCTATGGTCACCTCTGCAGCATGATGAACGCGCATTTCTGCGCCGCGGTGCCTAACCTGCGGATCATGGAAATCGACATCGACCGGCTGGAATGGGACCACGAATTGTTCACCCACCTGCCCGAGATCGTCGACGGCTATCTGGTCATCCCCGACCGCCCCGGCTGGGGCACCGAACCGAACGAGGAAGCGCTGCGCGCGCATCCGCCGAAGGGGCTCGGCGGGCTGCTGAACTACGGGCAGAAGAAGTAAGGTTGTTCTGGCGCAGCTCCGGCGTGTTCATTCGCCTCGAGAAACATGCATCGGCGCTTGTTCGGGTATCGGGTGGCTAACGCCCGCGATCTCGACCCAATGTGAATCTCAAGTAAAATGGAGAGACACGATGGGTACCTCAGGAATGGCGCTAGACGGCAAGGTGGCGATCGTCACCGGAGCGAGTTCAGGGATCGGGCGGGCGATTGCCCTGCTATTTGCTGCTGAAGGGGCCCGCGTCATCGCCACTGCGCGACGGCGGGAACTACTCGATGGCCTCGTGGCCGAAATCGAGATGGCAGGCGGCGCTGGCTCTGCGCTGGCGGGTGACGTATCCGACGAATCCTTCGCGCGCGCTTTGGTGGAGCATACAAAATCGCGCTTCGGAGGACTTGATGTCGCCGTCAACAATGCCGGCGTACTCGGACCGATGATGCAAACGCCTGACGTGACCCGCGACGCCTGGGACGCGACGATGGCGACCAATCTCACCAGCGCCTTTCTCGGCGCCAAGTACCAGATCCCCGCCATGCTCGCGCGCGGCAAGGGATCGCTGATCTTCGTCAGTTCCTTCGTCGGCACCACCGCCGCGATGCCGGGCGCCGCCACTTACGCGGCCAGCAAGGCCGGCCAGATCGGCCTGATGAAGGCGCTTGAGGTCGAGTACGGACCGCAAGGCATTCGCGTCAACGCCCTGCTGCCGGGCGGCACGCAAACCGCGGCGGCCGATGCGATGGCAGATACCGAGGATATGAAGGCCTTCGTGCGCAACATGCACGCCTTGAAGCGCATCGCAGCGCCGGAGGAGCAGGCCCGCGCGGCATTGTTCCTGGCGTCCGATGCCGCGGCCTTCATTACCGGAAGCGCGATGCTGGTGGATGGCGGCGTGTCGATCAACAAGACCTGAGCAGGCATCACCTCAGCGCAATATCAAGCCAGCCCAGCGCGTTGACCGTAACCTTGTCGCCGGTATCCACGACCACCGTCGTGGTCTCGGCCTCGACAATCGCAGGTCCCGCCAGCGCGTGGCCGGGCCTGAGATCATCGAGCGCGTAGACCGGTACGTTGCGCCAGGCGCCGAACCACGCCTGCCGCGTTCCGCGCGGCGCGCAGACGGCTGCCGATGGCGCCGGCTTCGCATCCTGCCTGCGCTGCGACACTTCGCCGACCGCGGCGACTCGGGCGTTGACGAACACTACTTCCTGGTCGCGGGCGGCGTAGGTGTAGAGTTCTTCGTGGCGGCGGTGGAAGCGATCCTCGATGGCGTCGACCAGCGAGGCAGCGTTCCAGTCGAGGCCGTCGAGAGCGACGTCGATCTCGAAGATCTGCTCGCCGTAGCGCATTTCGGCGGAACGCTCCGTCGTCATCGGGCCGCCGAACCAGGCGCGCAGCCGGCCGGTGGCCTGTTGCTCCAGATCCGCAAACAGGGTTCGCGCTTCGTCGGCGGAGATGCGGGCGGCGGAGCCATAATGGGTACGACTGACTTCGTAGCGCAGATCGCTGGTCAGCATGCCCCAGGCCGACAGCACCGAGGCCGCCACCGGCACGATGATGCGCTTGATGTCGAGCTCGCGCGCGACCTCGGCGGCATGCAGGCCGGCCGCGCCGCCAAAACTCAGCAGCGCGAATTTCCGGGGATCGACGCCGCGGCGCAGGGTCATCAGCCGGATGCCGTCGGCCATCTTCAGGTTGATCATGCGGAAAATGCCGGCGGCCGCCTCGATCCGTTCGAGGTCCAGCGACGCCGCTACCCGGTCAACCGCGGCTTCGGCTGCCGCAGCATCCAGCGGACGCGCGCCGCCCATGAAAGCGCTCGCGTCGAGATAGCCGAGCACGACATTGGCGTCGGTGACTGTGGCGGCCGTACCGCCATTGCCGTAGCAGGCCGGCCCCGGCACCGAGCCCGCGCTTTCCGGGCCGACCCGCAAGGTGCCGCCGGCATCGACCGTTGCGATCGAGCCGCCGCCGGCCGCGATGCTGGCGATGTCGAGGCTGCGCAGCGCAATGCGCTGGCCGGCGAGCATGCCGTCGGCGGACAGCGTGGCGCGGCCCTCGGCGATCAGCGAGATGTCGGTGGAGGTGCCGCCCATGTCGAACGGCACCAGATCGGGGATGCCGAGCAGGTCGGCGCAGCGCCGGGCGCCGGAAATGCCGCCGGCCGGACCCGACAACACCGTGCCCGCGGCGAGTCTGGATGCTTCCTCCGCCGGAGCCATGCCGCCATGCGACAGGATGATGAAGAGCGAGCCCTTGAAGCCGGCCTCGCCAAGGCGCTGCTCCAGATTGGCCAGATAGTGCCGCACCAGCGGCCGGACATAGGCATTCACGATCGTAGTCGAGACGCGCTCATATTCCTTTATCTGCGGCAGCACGTCGCTCGACCGGGAAACGCTGACCTCGGGCAGTTCGCGCGCCAGCCGTTCGACGGCGGCGAGTTCGTGCGCGGGATTGAGATAGGAATGCAGAAAGCAGACCGCGACCGAATTGGCGCCGGAGCGGCGGATCGCGGCGATGGCCTCATCGAGCGAGCGATCGCTCAGGGGTATCGCGACCTCGCCATTGGGCTTGAGCCGCTCCCTGACGCCGAACCGCCGCTCGCGCGGCACCAGCGGATGTGGCGGCGGTGACCGCAGATCGTAACGGTTGTCCTTCAGCCCCTCGCGCATCTCGATCACGTCGCGATGGCCCTCGGTGGTGAGCAGCGCGACTTTTGCGCCCTTGCGCTCGAGAAGCGCGTTGGTCGCAACCGTGGTGCCGTGCACGATGCGGCCGGTAGCTCCAAGCATTTTTTCGCGCGTCAGCTTCAATCGCCGCGCCAGTTCTTCCAGCCCGGCCATGACGCCGACCGACTGGTCCGCCGGCGTCGACGGCGATTTCGCGAACACGGTCGTGCCGTGCCCGTCGATGGCGACGAGATCCGTATAGGTTCCGCCGACGTCAATTCCGATCGTGTACATCAGGAGCCCTGCCCCGCCGGCGCGTCGTCAGTGACAAGTCCCTGCTCGCGGTCGCGCGCTCGCGCTTCCGCCGAACGCTCGCCCGGCGGCCCATAGCCGCCGCCGCCGGAGGAGCGGATTTCGAGACAGTCGCCGGGACGCAGCTCGATGCCGACTTCCTTGGTGCGCAGCGGCCGCGGCGGACGTCCCTCAGAGATCAGCCGGTAGTCATGCGGCACGCCGTCCTGGCCGCCGAGCATCCCGCACGGGCCGTGGCGTACGCCGTCGCCGGCGGTGTTGCCGCGCGCGGGCTTTGTGGTTTCCAGCACCAGGTCGAGCGCGACGCCGAGACCGCCGCGGAATTTGCCGTCGCCGCCGGAATTTTCGCGGAACTCATGCCGGCGAAAGTGCAGCGGGAAACGCACCTCCGCGACCTCGAGGCTGCCGAATTTGAGGCCGCCGACGCTGTGCCATTCGCCGATCGACGAATAGCCGTCGCCGCCCGATGAGGCGCCGCCGCCCGGGCGCGCCTGAAACAAATGCCAGATGAAACTTTTGCCGGTGCGCGGATCCTCGCCCTGGATGGCGATCCGGAAGCGGCGGCTCCAGCCCGCCATGGC
>NZ_JAUYQU010000205.1 GCF_030697065.1 Bradyrhizobium sp. | reverse complement strand
ACGCGACCGGTGCTTCAGTCGTATGACGCCGATACGGTGAACGAGGCGACCTATGCCGTGACGCTCGAGCCCGAAGGCGGTTCGCCGACCGGCGTCGCCCCCGGGCCCGTCGTGTTTACCGGCAAGCTGATCGAAGCCGTGCCGCCGGCACGGTAACCATCGGCGCCGTGTTTGAGAAGCGTGCCGGATTCCGCGACCGACAGGTCGCGCAGGGCGTGGAAATCGTGGCGTCGACGCCTCAGGAACTCGACGAGAGGGTCGCTGCCGAAATCCCGAAATGGTCGACCTTCGTCAAGAAGGTCGGCATCAAGATCGAATGACGGTGACACGGATGTCAAAAAAAGAAAACGCCCGTGGGGAGCGGGCGTTTTCGGTAGTCGACTTGGGGGTCGTTGGGGTCGTCTGATTATCCACGAGGCGACTTTGGGGGGCTGCTAAAGAGCCGCGTGAATTCCTGAATTTCGTTAGCGTACCTTCGTGGTCTCGGCACTGGTGATCGTCATCGGCTGGCCGGCCTTGATGACGCGCGCCGTCTGGGTATATCCGTCGTCCGACGTCATGCGGGCCGAGATGCCGAAACCCGCTACCGCGATCCCGGCAATGAGCGCCACGACCACGACCTTCAGATGGGTCGATCGATCGGCGCTGTAAATCGAATGGTTCATCGGTGGCCTCCTGCCGCCTTCCCTGTCTCGCGGATTGGTGTGCTGTGTCCGCCGACAGGTTCAACATCTCATGGCAAGAAACGTAGGTATTCGGCTTTTGGTTCCTAAGAGCCGATCACAAGGCAGTGAAAGGAGTTGAGATCCCGCGATCTGAACCCCGCGTGGAATCCGCTAAACAGGTATATCCAAGCAATTTCAGATATTTATAGACCTGCGGTTGCCGAGGCGGCGCGACGGCGTATTGCCGCAACTTCCGACAAATCCTTTGCCTGTGGCAGAAATGCCTGTCGCGTCTGCTTGCCCGGTCAGACGCTTCCAACCGTCTTCAGCCGCGCCCGGGGGTGGATTTCCGCCTGCGACAGCACGGTGGTCTGCGAGCGGAACCGTTCCACGAGTGAGCGCACGAACGGCCGGATCGCCGCCGAGGTCACCAGCACCGGCGCCTCGCCCTCGCGGGCGGCCTGTTCGAAGCGGTCGCGCACCGCGGTCATGAATTCCGACAGTTTCGACGGCTGCATCGCCAACTGGCGTTCATCGCCGGCGCCGACCAGCGATTCGGCGAACGCCTGCTCCCATTTCGCCGACAGCGCGATCAGCGGCAAATAGCCGTTGTGGGAGGTGTTTTGCGCACAGATTTGCCGCGCCAGCCGGGCGCGAACGTGCTCGACCATGGTCGCCGGGTTGCGCGAGAATGCCAGCGCGTCGGCGATGCCCTCGAGAATGGTCGAGAGATCGCGGATCGAGATCCGCTCGGCCAGCAACAATTGCAGCACGCGCTGGATGCCCGAGACGGTGACCAGGGCCGGCGTGATGTCCTTGACCAGTTCGCCCTGCTCCTTCGGCAGGTCCTTCAGCAGTTTCTGCACCTCGCCATAGGACAAGAGGTCCGACATGTTGGTCTTGAGCAATTCGGTGAGGTGGGTCGACAGCACGGTCGCGGCGTCGACCACGGTATAGCCCTTCAGCGAGGCTTCTTCCTTCAGGCTGGCGTCCACCCAGGTCGCCGGCAGGCCGAAGGTCGGCTCGATGGTGTGGATGCCCGGGATACCGACCTGGTTGCCGGCGGGGTCCATGACCATGAAACTGTTCGGCCAGATCTTGCCGGTGCCGGCATCCACTTCCTTGATCTTGATGATGTAGGTGTTGGCCTCCAGCTGCACATTGTCGAGAATCCGCACGGCGGGCATCACGAAACCCATTTCGACCGCGAGCGAGCGGCGCAGCGCCTTGATCTGATCGGTCAGGCGGTCGGTGCCGTCGGGGCCATTGACCAGCGGCAGCAGCGCGTAGCCCAGTTCGATCTTGAGATCGTCGATCTTCAGCGAATTGGCGATCGGCTCTTCCGCGCCGGCGGCCGCGGCGGCCGCGGCGGCATCCGGGGCGGCCGCAGCCACGGCTTCTGCTTCCGTATTGGCCTCATTGCGCTTGCGCGCCGTCACCGCCAGATAGGCCGCGCCGCCGCCGAGCGCGAGGAAGGGCAGCATCGGAATGCCCGGCAGCAGCGCCAGCACCAGCATCACGCCGGCCGACATGCCGAGCGCCTGCGGATAGCCGGAAAGCTGCTTCATCAGCGCCTTGTCGGCGGCGCCGCTGACGCCTGCCTTCGAAACCAGCAGGCCGGCCGCGGTGGACACGATCAGCGCCGGAATCTGGGTGACCAGGCCGTCGCCAACCGTCAGCAGCGTATAGGTACGTGCGGCGTCGCCGAAGCTCATGCCCTGCTGGGCCACGCCGATGATGATGCCGCCGATGACGTTGATGAAGACGACCAGCAGGCCCGCGACCGCGTCGCCGCGCACGAATTTGGAGGCGCCGTCCATGGCGCCGAAGAAGCCGCTTTCGTCCTCCAGATCCTTGCGGCGCTTCTTGGCCGTGGCCTCGTCGATCAGGCCGGCGCCGAGATCGGCGTCGATCGCCATCTGCTTGCCCGGCATGGCATCGAGGTGGAAGCGGGCGGCGACTTCCGCGATGCGTCCCGAACCCTTGGTGATGACCACAAAATTCACGATCACCAGGATCGCGAACACGATGATGCCGATGACGAAGTTGCCGCCCATCACGAAATTGCCGAAGGCCTCGATGACATGGCCGGCGGCCGCGGTTCCCTCATGGCCGTGCGACAGGATCAGGCGCGTGGACGCCATGTTCAGCGACAGCCGCAGCATGGTCGAGATCAGCAGGATGGTCGGGAACGAGGAGAATTCCAGCGGCGTCTGGATGAACAGCGCGGTCATCAGGATCAGGATCGACAGGATGATCGAGATCGCCAGAAAGAGATCGAGCACGATCGAAGGCAGCGGCATGATCAGCACGACGAGGATGATCAGGACGCCGAACGCCAGGGCGAGATCGCCGCGGGTCAGGATTCTGCCGATGTCGCCCAGACTGGGAAATCCGCCGCCTGTACCCGTGCCCTGACCCGCCGTGACGTCGACCATCGTAGCTGCTTCCCCCCGCGAATGCCGGCCGCGGGCGCCAAACGTCTGCGCGGCGGCCGAAGGGCCGCCGTTTCGAAAGTGAGGCACCGCTCTGGCGTCCACGGGGTTCTCCCGTTCTACGCGGCTGACGACACTCGACTCCACCTAGGCAATTCTTGCCGGGTGTATGGTTAGGAAAGGGTTAATGGGAGGAAACCAGCCGTCGTTCCGGGGCGCCGCGCCCGCGGCGACCCCGGAAACTCGAGATTCCGGGTTCGATGCTGACGCATCGCCCCGGAATGACGGCTCCCAGTCTGTTGCAGTGCATCTGCATGCCCAATATCGCGTCATGTGGCTTGACCCGGAACCCCGGGACGACGAAGTTGCCGCCGTGCACGCTCCCAACTCCACCCACGCAGATTCGCCCGCCTTCACCCCGGACTCGCGCCAGGCGTGGCTGCGGCTCGTGCTGGCGGTGCTGATCGGCTCCGTCGGCGCGGTCGGGATGTGGTCGGTCGTGGTGGTGATGCCGGTGGTCCAGCAGGAATTTGCGGCCAGCCGCGGCGCGGTTTCGCTTGCCGCCACCATGATCTTCTTCGGCTTCGGTGTCGGCGGCGTCATCATGGGCAAGATCACCGACCGGCTCGGCATCGTGCCGGCGATGGCCGTCAGCATCGCCTTCCTGACCGGTTCCTATGTGCTGGCGGGCCTGGCGACCGCGCTGTGGCAGTTCATCGTCATCTCCTTCCTGATGGGCCTCGGCACGTCGGCCACCTTCGCGCCGCTGATGGCGGAGGCCTCGCACTGGTTCGAGCGCTATCGCGGGCTGGCGGTGACCATCGTCGCTTCAGGCAATTATGTCGCGGGCACGTTCTGGCCGCCGCTGATCAACTGGAGCACGCAGGCCTATGGCTGGCGCGCCACCCATTTCGGTATCGGCATTGCCGTCGGCCTGTTGATGACGATCCTGGTGCTGGTGCTGCGCCGCGTCATGGGCGGCAGCGCGGCACAGGATCACACCAACGCGCTGCCGCCGCGGATCAATCTCAACCTGTCGGCCAATACGCTGACGGTGCTGCTGTGCATCGCCAGCATCTCCTGCTGCGTGGCGATGGCGATGCCGCAGGTGCACATCGTCGCCTATTGCGGCGACCTCGGCTACGGCGTTGCGCGCGGCGCCGAGATGCTGTCCTTGATGATGGCGTGCGGCATCATCAGCCGGATCGGCTCGGGCTATCTGGCCGACAGAATCGGCGGCATCCCGACGCTGCTGATCGGGTCGCTAGCGCAGGGCTTTGCCCTGCTGTTCTATCTGTTCTTCGACGGCCTGACCTCGCTCTACATCATCTCCGCGATGTTCGGCCTGTTCCAGGGCGGCATTGTGCCGAGCTACGCCATCATCGTCCGTGAATCGATGCCGGCCAGCGAGGCCGCCACCCGGGTCGGCATCGTGATCATGGCCTCGGTGCTCGGCATGTCCGGCGGCGGCTGGATTTCCGGCGTGATCTTCGACGCCACCGGCTCGTATGCCGCAGCGTTCCTCAACGGCGTCCTGTGGAACGGGCTCAATATCGTGATCGTAGTGGCCCTGCTGCTGCGGGCGCGCTCCCGCTCGCGGCTGGCGATGGCGTAACGGCAACTACCCCTTTTCGACCTCGCCGCCGGCGTCGAGCCAGCCCTTGAAGCCGCCGAGGTTGCGGACGTTTTCGTAGCCCATGTCCTTCAGGGTCTTGCCGACCAGCGCCGAGCGGCCGCCGGACGCACAGTAGGCCACCACGGTCTTGGCCCGGTCGAACGCCGCATCGTGCAGCGGGGACGCCGGATCGGCGCGAAATTCCACCAGGCCGCGCGGAATCGCCAGCGCCCCCGGCACCTTGCCCGATGTCGCGACCTCGGCCGGTTCGCGGACGTCGAGAAACAGCACGTCGGTCCGGCCGACCAGTCCCTTGGCTTCCTCGGGGCTGATACGCGGAACCGCGGCTTCGGCCTCGGCCAGCATCGCTTGTACTGTCTTCATTGCAATCTCCTCCGGAATCTGGACGCCGTTCTTCTGTTCGCTGCGAGTAAGGCGCAAAGCCCGCATCGTGGCAATGCCAAAAAGACTGACGCGAATGCCGGTCCGACACCGGTGGCGTCACACCGCCTGGCCTGCCTTCAGCAGCGTGCAGCCCGAGATCTTCAGGCTGCCGTCGGGCTGCCGCTCCAGCGTATAGAGCGCCTCCCACGGCACGCCCTCGGCATCGACGATGTGAGCGCGCAGCGCGATCCTGCCGTCGGCTGTGCGCGCCACGCCGAACTCGAAACTCCTGTGGCGATAGACCGGCGCATAGCTGCCGCGCACCATCGCCATAAAAGCGTCTTGCGGAAACATTTCCCGGATCGCGGGCGCGGCATGGGACCAGGCCGCCGCGGCGTCGTCGCGGCCGAACGCTTCGACCTGGGATCGGATGACTTTTTGCGCGGCGGCGACCTCGTCGGCGCGGGCAGGGGCGCCGACGCTGATCAGAAATGCGACGAGCAGGAGGAGGGCGCGCATCAGGGGCTCCGCTTGGCGGTTATCGTACCCCCAGATACGCGGCAGCCCAGCGCAAAGGTTCAGCCCATTTTGCCCGACCGGCCGATTGGTGTAGGGACGTATCTGGCGCTATGCTCGTCGATGTCCAGAACAAAATTCCGGAGCAGGGAATAATGGCGGGAGACAAGTCGCACTACGAGGTCATCGTCGTTGGCGCGGGTGTGGCCGGGATCTATCAGATCAAGCGCCTCGCCGACCTCGGCGTCGATGCCCTGGTGCTCGACGCCGCCCCCGATCTCGGCGGTACCTGGTACTGGAACCGGTATCCGGGAGCCCGCTTCGACTCGGAGAGCTACACCTACGGCTATTCGTTCTCGAAGGAGCTGCTCGACGAGTGGCACTGGAAGGAGCGGTTCTCCGGCCAGCCGGAAAACCTGCGCTATCTCAATCACGTCGCCGACAGGTTCGACCTGCGCAAGCACATGCGGTTCAACTGCAAGGTCGAGGCGGCGGAGTTCGACGAGGCCGATGATGTGTGGCGGCTGCGGATCGATGATGGCCGCGAACTGACCTGCCGCTTCGTCATCATGGCGGTCGGGCTGCTGTCGGCGCCGACGTTGCCGCGGTTCCCCGGAATGGACAGTTTCAGGGGCCGGTCGTTCCACACGTTCTACTGGCCGCATGAACCGGTCGAGATGGCGGGCAAGAAGGTTGCCGTCATCGGCACCGGCGCCACGGCCATTCAGATCATCGGCGAGATCGCCGACAAGGTCGGCGAACTCACGGTATTTCAGCGGCGGCCGAACTGGAGCGCGCCGCTCAACAACAGCCCGATCTCGGTTGAGGAGATGGCCGACATCCGATCGCGCTACGACGAGATCTTCGAGATCTGCGGTCGCACCCCCGGCGGCTTCGTGCACGAGCCCGACCGTCGCGGCTTCTTCGAGGTGACGCGCGAGGAACGGCTGGCGCTGTGGGACCGGCTCTACGACGAGCCCGGCTTCGGCATATGGTTGAGCAATTTCCGCGAGATCTTCACCGACCCGGCCGCCAACGCCGAATTCTCCGCCTACATCGCCGACCGGATCCGCCGCCGCGTCAACGACCCCGTGGTCGCTGAAAAATTGATTCCCAGGGATCACGGTTTCGGTGTGCAGCGGGTGCCGCTGGAGACGAATTACTTCGAAGCCTATAACCGGCCGAACGTGCACCTCGTCGATATCAGCGAGATGCCGATCGAGCGGATCACCGAAACCGGCCTGCGCACCGCCGCCGGAGACCGCGCGTTCGATATCATTGTCTACTCCACCGGTTTCGACGCCATCACCGGCGCTTACGATCAGATCGACATCCGCGGGGTCGGCGGCGAAAAACTGTCTGAAAAATGGAAGGACGGCCCGTCGACCTTCCTCGGCATGCTGGTGCACGGCTTTCCGAATTTGCTGATGCCGACCGGGCCGCAAAGCGGCTCGGCATCGACCAATTTTCCGCGCGGCATCGAGACCGGCGTCAACTGGTGCACCGCGCTACTCGAGCACATGTGGTCGCGTGGTTACACGCGGGCCGATGCCACGCGCGCGGCGCAGGAGCGCTGGACCGGCTACGTCGCCAAGATGTACGCGATCATGCTGCTGCGCAACGCCAAGGGCTGGTTCACCGGCTACAATTCCAACGTGCCCGGTCACGAGGAAGGCAAGGTCCGCCACGTCGTCTTCAATGGCGGTACCCCGAAATACGTCGCGGCGATCAATGATGTCGTTGCCAAGGACTATGAGGGGATCGTTTTCACGGGTGGTGAACGGGCCAAGGCGAGACCAAGGACCGCAAGCGCCGAGGCTAAGGCAGTCTGACCGAGACGTTCGTACTCAAACCGTTCAAGTGCTTTGCACATCATCGGAGCCAGTGCGCTTTATCTTCTCCCCTCCCCACCACGCGCAAGGGCGCGTGGGAGGAAGGGGAGTCACCCCTCCGCCACCGCATCGCCCCACGGCTGCGCGCTTTCCGTCGCGCCTGAGTTGGCGTCGCCGTCGCGCAGCACCACGCTCGGGCAGGCGAATTTCATCGGGAAGGTCTGCACCCGCGCTTCCTCGTAATCGAAGCCCGCGCGCAGCGCGTCGCGCACCGGCGCCGGCAGCCGCACGTCGCCGATCACGACCGCGCCTTCGCTGGCGTCGATGCGCGGGGTGTGGATCGCCGCATCGACGTCCATGCCGTAATCCATCACGAAGGACAGCAGCTGCGTCACCGCCGGCATGATCCGCCGTCCGCCGGAGGCGCCGAGCGCGAGCCTGCGGCCGTCGGCGGCCTGCGCCAGCACCGGGGTGTAGTTGGTGAGGCAGCGCTTGCCGGGCGCCAGCGCATTCGGCCCGCCCGGCGTCGGGTCGAACCACATGATGCCGTTGTTCATGGTGACGCCGCTCTGCGGCGTGACGAATTTCGAGCCGAATGTCGACAGCAGGGTCTGCGTCACCGCCGCCATGTTGCCCTCGCGGTCCACAGCCGAAAAATGCGTGGTGCAGGCCGGCGCCAGGTGTTCGGCGCCGAGCGCGCGCCGGCCATCGGCGTCGCCCATGTCCTGCAGCCGTTCGCGGTAGGCCGATTGCAGCGCCAGCGCATATTCCATGTAGGCCGCTGCATCCGGTCCGCCGCGGCCGGGCTGCAGCTTCTGCTGCAGCAGCCGCAACGTATGCGCCAGGGTCGGGCCGCAGGTCAGTTCCGGCGTCGCATAGACGTTGCCGCCGCGATAGGGAATCGCCAGCGCCTCGCGGCCATGGGCGCGGAAGGCGGCGAGGTCGTCGACATCGAGCGCGCCGCCGGCAGCCTGAATATCGCTGGCGATGCTGCGCGCGAGGTCGCCCTGGTAGAAATCGCGCGGGCCTTCGGCGGCGAGGTAGGACAGCGTCGCCTTCAGCCGGTCTTGCGGCAGCCGCACGCTGGATTTGATGCCCCACGGCGCGTTCGGCGGCAGGCCGTCCGTAAGATAGGCGGCGGCGCTGGCCGGATAACGCCTGAGATCGGCGGCCGAACTCGCGATCATCAGCGTGGTCCACCAGTCCACCAGCAGGCCTTCGCCGGCGAGTTCGATGCTGGGACCGAGCAATTCCGCCCAGGGCATTTTGGAGTGGCGGCGATGCGCTTCCTCCATGCCGGCGACCACGCCGGGCACCGCGACCGAGCCCGGACCATGCAAGTTGCGATCGTCCTTGACCCGCGGCCACGGGAAGATGTCCGAGGCCGCGCCGTCGCCGGTCAGCGGATAATCCTCGGGCCGCAGGCTGTTCGGCGCACACATGCCGTAGTCGATCACCTCGTAACGGTCCTCGCGGGCGCGGTAGAGCACCATCGCCCCGCCGCCGCCGATGCCGCTCATCCAGGGCTCCAGCACCCCGAGCGCGAAGGTGGTCGCGATCACCGCATCGACGCAGTCGCCGCCATCCGCCAGCACGGCGGCGCCGACCTCGGCAGCCCGGCGCGATTGCGAGGCGACGATGCCGCCTTTGGAGGTGACGGCGGGTTTGCGGATCTGCTGGTTGCTGGAGAATTGGTCTCGCATGTTGAGGGCCTCGTTTCCGGTTGATTGCGTCTCTTCGTGGACCGCTTGCGGCCAACTCTCAATTGGTAATATCGTAAATCAGGATGCGCGAGGACATGATATAGCCCGTCTCATGGCTTTCGGCTTCTTCATGCAAGGGCGTGCGCCGAAACAATTCCTCATAGACCCCCCTTTGCGCCTGTGCCGGGCCGGAAAGCGTTGCGAAGCGATCGAAATATCGCGCGAAATGGGCGCTCGAGACAACAAGGTGCGTGACGCCTTGATTGCGCAAATGCTCAAGAGAACTCATCAAGCCAAAATTGACCGCTAGCGATACCCTTTGTCTCAGTTCGGCCCTTGTCGGGTCAACAAGCACGCGTTGCGGCGTCGGAAGTCCCGCATAGAATTCGGCAGCTATCACCGCTGTCGGCGGCAGATTGTCCCTGATCCACGCCGCCGACCGATCGCGCGGATTGTTGACGAAGGAGGCGGCGGCAGCCGCGAACGGGCGAAGCGTCAAGACGCCGCCGCCAATGATGCCGGCGACCAGAATGGCCTTCCAGGCCGCGCGAGACGGCGGCAGCAGGGCAGCCGTCCATACCGCAGCCACGCAACATAGTGCGGCGGCTGGCAGGGCGTATCTTGCGAAGGAAACCGATGAAAGTTGCACCGCTGCCAGCCAGAGCAGCGGCAGGAATATCACGATACGATCCATCGCCCTGGCGTGATTATAGCTCAGCACCGCTCCCGCCAGAAAGGCCGCGATGATGGCGGGTGACGAATTATCCCAGAAATGCAGCAGGCTGCGGGGTGAGAGCGGACCCCATACGAGTCCTCCATGCCCCGTGCTGACGTGATCGATCTCGAACATGAACCCACGCGACAGGTTTGCCGGATTCAGGAGCGTCGTGCTGTTGACGAGGGAGAATACCAGAAAAATGCCCGCCAGACAGAGGCCGAAGCCGGCCCAACCGGCCCGCCTGTGTACAAGGAGGACGGCAGCAGGTATCAGCATGATCATGCCGATATATTTTGCAGAGCACGCCAGGCCGATGGTGAGGCCCAGCAAGCAAGCCCGGCTTCTTGTCGGCGACTCGTCGAAGTGCTGCAACCCGAGCATCGAAACCGCAATGCCCATGAGCAGAACACTGTCCTCCTTGTAGAAGTGGGCGTTGATGAAGACGCCTGGCATGATCGTCACGAGTGCGGCCGTCAGCAATCCGTAAAGCCACCCGAATCTTCTGAAGACGAGCACGCCGAAACCGATCGCCGCGATCGAAGCCGCGAGGGCCGAAGCGGTTCGCCCGGCGATGACCGCATCCCGGACGGAGTCGCCGGGCATCAGAAAATCCGTGATGGCTGCGATTCGAAGCAGCAACTGGGGATGATAGAAATTGTAGCGCCCCGTCTGAAGCTGCAATGCCTTTCCCGCTTCCTCGGCATGCCAGTAGATCGGGAAACCGTTCCCGAACAAATTAATGCTCAGGATCAGGAGAAAGAGCAGACCAAACAGCACCGGCGGCAGTGTCGCGCTGCCGAACGTTTTCTTTGCGCGGTCGCGAATTCCCTTGCTGCTCGGGCGCTCGCCGTCAATCCGGCCGGCATTGATCCGATCTTCGACACTGTTGTCGGACGCTTCGGTTGGCCGCCGGCTCCGCGTTGCGATTGTCATCGCCTTCTGCTTTCTTCACTTCGCCCTCCGTGTGGCGATCGGTCACCTGTGGCAACCGCGCGCGGGTGCGAGTTGGCGAACCTCGCCTTCAGTGTCAGAATGCACAAGATGTTTTTTGCGAGGGAGAGAGAAATATGGCCGGGGTGAAGCAAGCCAGGGACGGCGCCGTCGGCGTATTGACGTTGAACGAGCCGGCCAGCCTGAATGCCATGACGCCGGACCTGCTCGGCGGCCTCGCCGCCGCGATCGGCGAGATGGCGGATGATTCCGGCGTGCGGGCGCTGGTGCTGACCGGGGAGGGCCGCGGCTTCTGTTCCGGCCAGAACCTCAAGGCCTCGGAGGCCCTGGGCAGCGACATCGTCGCCGGCGTCATGAAATTCTACTGGCCGGCGTTCCGGGCGCTGCGCGAATGCCGGGTGCCGGTCGTGGTCGCGGTCAACGGCGTCGCGGCCGGCGGCGGCTTCAGCCTCGCGATGGCCGGCGACATCATCGTCGCGGCGCGCTCGGCGAGTTTCATCCAGGTGTTCAGCCGGATCGGGCTCGTGCCCGATCTCGGCTCGACCTGGCTGCTGCCGCGCCTGATCGGGCGCCAGCGCGCGCTCGAACTGATGCTGCTCAACGAGCCGCTTTCCGCCGAGCGTGCCCATGAATGGGGCCTGGTGCGGCAGGTGGTCGATGATGACCGTCTGCTCGGCGAGGCCATGCAACTGGCGCAGCGCCTCGCCGCCGGGCCGACCCGCGCACTGGTCGCCACCCGCGCCCTGCTGGAGGAGAGCGAACACGCAACCTATGCCGACCAATTCCGCCGCGAGATCGAGGTGCAGTCCGAAATCCGCCGCAGCGCGGATGCGCTGGAAGGCCGCAACGCCTTCGTGGAAAAGCGCGCGGCGCGGTTCAGCGGGCGGTAGTCTGGAAGCTGCCTTGGATGCGGTCTATGCCTCACGCAGCGGGATGCGCCGGGCCTGAAACCCGGTCTTGCTCTGCTCGAAACCGACGTCCTGATAAAACCTCAGCGTCGCCGGATTTTTCGAGCCGGTCAGCAGCATGACCTTGTAGCAATCGTGATGCCACGCGGCGGAAATCGCCGCTTTCAGGATCACCTTGCCGTATCCATGCTGGCTATGCCGCGCATCCGTCACGACGTTTTCGATGAGGCCATAGGGCGCCCCACCTCGCGTCAGGTTCGGAATGACGATCAGCGTGCACGTCGTAACGACGGCGTCATCCCGAAGGCCGAGAAAGATGGCGCTGCCCGGGTAGCGCAGGAATTGCGCCAGGATGTTGCTCGCAACCGCCGGAGATATGGTCTCGTCATCGGGATGAAGATGCTTGTAAAGCGCGAGCAGTGACGGAAGGTCATCCTGACCGGCGGTTCTGATCGTCAATTCCTGCGACATTTTCCTGCCGGCATCGGGGTCCAACCACCCCCTTGAAGCAACCTTCGCGAAGATCGGTCAACGCGAATGCGGTGCGTCCGAAAAGGGGCCGGCACCCAGCAGCCCGAGCTCATGCCGTATGATTTTGTTGCAAGTAATTCGCATTTGCAATACCGTTCCTCAACTGTCCACCCGCCGCCTCCAAAAAGGTCATGTCATCATGCGCTCGTTCCGTTCCTTATTCGTCATGGCGGCGCTTTGCGTCACCCCCATCGCCGCGCAGGCCGCCGGCAATCTGGCCGGCCAGGAACCGATCGTGGTCACGGTCGAACTCGGCAAGCCGGGCGAGCATGTCTTCGTGCCAAGCAAGCTGCGCTTCGAAACCGGCAAGCTCTACAAACTTGTGCTGAAGAACCCGAGCAACGATCCTCACTACTTCACCTCGCACGCCTTCAGCCAGATGATCTTCACCCGCAAGGTCCAGGTCACGCAGCTGCGCGACGGCAAGACCGTCAACCTCGCCGAGTTCAAGGGCGCGATGCGCGAGATCGAGGTTTATCCGGGGGCGTCGGCGGAATGGTGGTTCGTGCCGGTGGCGACCGGCAAGGTCACCGACCTGCGCTGCGGCATTTCCGGCAGCGACGGCAAGACCCACGCCGATCACGGCATGGTCGGCGAGATCGTGATCGAGTGAGGGGCGGGCAGGACTGCAGGAAGCCTCAAGGCTCAGCGACCCGGGTTTGATATCAGCGGAGGCTCGGTTGAGCCGGCGGCGAGGGAGCGTTGCACCATCACGGTATCGGCCCAGCGGCCGTATCGATAGGCGACGCCCGGAAGCAGCCCCACCCTGCGAAAACCAAAGCTCTCGTGGATGGCCAGCGATGCCGTGTTGTCGGTATCGATATAGCCGATCATCTGCCGGAAACCGGTGGCCGCGCAGGCATCGATGAGTTCATGCAGCAGCCGCCGCCCGACGCCGCGGCCGAGATGCTCGCGATGGACGTAGATCGAATGCTTGACGGCGTAGCGGTATGCCGGCCGTTTGCGAAACAGGACGACATAGGCGTAGCCCACCACCTCGCCGCCACAGGTGGCCACCAGATGCGGCAGACGATGGTTGCGCAGGTTCTTGCGCCGGTCGCGCAGATCCTCGGGTTCCGGGGTGCCGCTGTCGTCGACGCTCTCCTCGATCCCGCGGCGGATATGGTGCCGGTAGATCGCCAGCATCGCTTCGACATCGCCGTCGCGCGAGGCGCGAACGACCAGGGGCCGTTCGTTGGTCATGGCCGGATCATGCGGTTCCACCGGCCGGTTCATTCGGCGACAACATAAGTGTGCAACCGGATGCGACCGGACGCATCGACTTCCTTGTAGACCCCCTGAATCTCGACATCGAAGCCGGGGAACGTGTTGAAGCAGGTTTCGAACATCCTGAGATAGTCGATCATGGGCTGCGCCCTCGCGGTGAGCCGCTCGCCCGGCACGATCGTCGCGATGCCGGGCGGATAGACCACGAACGGCGTCGTGGCGATGCGGCCGGCGATCGCGTCGATCGGTTGATAGTCGACGTCGTTGCGGACCAGATAGCGCGCCGCATCGCGCGGCGACATCGCGATATCGGGTAGATGTTCTGCAAGGAATTGCTTCGCCTGCAGCATGCTCACGCCGGCGTTGCGGAAAAAACGATGCATGTCGGCGCAAAGATCGCGCAGCCGCACGCCGGCATAGCGCGCCGACCGGCGGTTATGGAACTCGGGAATGACCTCTTCCAGCGGCGCATTGTCATCGTGCAGCTTCTTGAAAGCTACGAGGCCGCTGATCAGGGTGCCGGCCTTGCTGGCCTCGACGCCGGGGGTGAGCAGAAACAACAGCGAGTTCAGGTCGTTCTTTTCCGCCACGATGCGGTTTTCGCGCAGATACTGCGCCACGACGGGAGCGGGGATGCCGTGTTCGGCATAGGCGCCCGTCGCAGGGTCGAATCCGGGCGTCAGGACCGTCAGCTTGTTGGGATCGGTCATGGCGAAGCCCGCTGTCAGACCCGGAAAGCCGTGCCAGAGGGAGTCCGGCGCGAGTTGCCAATAGGAAGGGTTGGTGGCGAGAAGGTCGGTGCTGATGCTCTCCCAGGCGACGTTGTGCACGGCGCCCTCGCGGGACACGTCCGGGATCGCCACGCGGTCCGGCACGAACGGCTCGAAGAACCAGCGGCGTTCCGGACGCGTCTCCTTGTCCTCGAATTCGCGCCGGACCGCGCGCAACTTCTTGCGCAGTTCGATTCCGAGGCGGATCGTGTCGTCCCACAGCACTTCGCCGGAGCGGCCTTTCATCATCTGGGCGCCGACATCCAGCGAGGCAAACAGCGGATAGAACGGCGAGGTCGACGCGTGCTGCATGAAGCTCTCGTTGAAGCGCCGATGTTCGATCCGGCGTTTCTGCCCCTTGATGTGGCGGTCCTTGATGTGGATTTGCGAGGCCTGCGAGAAGCTCGCCAGCTGCTTGTGGGTCGACTGTGTCGCGATGATGCCGGGCGCGTCGGGACCGAGATCCGACAGCCCCATGGCGAAACGTCCGGCATAGAGCGGATGGAACTTCATGAAGCCGGCCCAGGCTTCGTCGAACAGGATATAATCGCAGAGATGGCCGATTGCCTTGAGGATCATCTCGGCATTGTGAATGGTGCCGTCATAGGTGCACTGTTCGACGACGGCGACGCGGAACGGGCGCGGCTTGCGCCAGGTTTCGGGGTCCGTGACCAGCGGATGGTTGCGGATCTGCTCGCGCAAGACGGTTTCGTCGAGAGCGTCCCAGCGCATCGGGCCGATCAGACCCCAGGCATTGCGTACCGTCGGAATATAGACCGGAAGCCCGCCGGCCATCATCAGGGCGCCATGATGGGCCGCCTTGTGATTGTTTCGGTCGAACAACACGAGGTCACCATCGGTGACGAGTGCCCCCAGCACCACCTTGTTGGACGTCGAGGTGCCGTTGAGCACAAAATAGGTTTTTTCCGCGCCGAAGATTTTCGCCGCTTCCTTTTGCGCCTGCAGCGCCGGGCCTTCGTGGGTCAAGAGGTCGCCGAGGTCGAGAACCGAATTGTCGAGGTCGTCGCGGAAAATGGCTTCGCCGAGGTGCTCCACGAACACACGGCCGATCGGGCTGCGGCTATAGAACACGCCGCCATTATGGCCCGGGCAGGTCCACAACTGGTTGCCCTCTTCGGCATAGTCGACCAGCGCGCCGAAAAACGGAGTCTTCAGGGTCTCGGCATACTGCTTCAGGCGGCTGATCAGGTTCTTGGCAATGAACGGCGGCGTCTCTTCCGACAGGAAGACGTAGCCGTCGATGAAGTCGAGGACCTCGACCGGCAGGTCCTCGAACCTTTTGCGGCGGATCAGCAGGATGATCGGGAAGTCGAGGCCACGTCGACGCATCAGATTGATCAGGGCCGCGGTCTTGCCTTCCAGGCCCTTCTTGCCCCAGTCGACCACCATGCAGCCGATGGCTGCATCGGTCTGCACCGCGATCTCGGCATCCTCCAGCCGGCGTGCCCTCACGACTTCGAAGCCGGAGCGCTCGATCTCCGCGATGATCTGGTTGAAACGCAGCCCCTCGAGGTCGTCGGTATCGAAGACGGGTGCTGCGAACAGAAATGTGAAGCGCCGGAAGTAGTCCATCACGGTCCTCTAAATGTATGCTGGAACAAGCTGTTGGCGCATTCGATGACAGATCGATGACAGTGATTTGCCGGCCCCATGGTGTCGAAATATCTACTTGAAAGAAAGCGACTTTAGACAGTGCGCCCGTCCAATCCGCCCGCCGTCCAGTTCGGCGCAAAATCCAGCGTGAAGTTCAGGAAGCTCTCCACCGCGGGCGAGAGCGAGGCGCGGCGACGGGCGAACAGCGCGATGCTCCATTTGACGGTAGGCTGCTTCAGCGGCAGGAATGTCAGCCCGAAGCCGGCCACCAGCGCGGCCGCCATCGACGGACAGATCACCGCGCCTTCTCTCACCCGCAGCATCGACAGCGCGGTGTTGACCCGGTGCACCGGCACCATTTCCTTCGGATGATGCCGCGGCGGCACGTGGCTCAGCACATTGATGGCGATATTGGGCATGTAGTTGATCAGCGGCCGCTGGCGCAGGTCCTTCCAGCTGACCGACGGGCCCTTCGTCAGCGGGTCGTCCGGTCGCAACGCCACCCAGATCGGGTCGGCGCAAATCAGATGGGCTTCCACCGACTCGTCCGCCATCACGCCCGCCGGCCCGAAGCCGATGTCGGTCGAACCGTTCTGCAGGCCGGCCAGTACCTGCTGGATCGGCACGTCGTCGAACCGCACATCGACGCCGGGATGGCGGCTGCTGTATTTGGCGATCAGTTCCGGCAGCAGCGTGCAGGAGAGCGTCTCCGGCGCCGCCACCCGCACCAGCCCGCGGCGCAGCTCCTTCAGGCTGGTCACGCTCTCCAGCGCCTCGTCGAGATTGGCGAGCACGCGCCGCACCATCGGCTCGAACGCCTCGCCGACCACCGTGCGGGAAACGCTGCGGGTGGTGCGGTCGAACAGGCGCACGCCCATCCGGTTCTCGAGCTCCTTGATCAGCCCGCTGAGGGCTGCCTGCGACAGGTGCATCGCCTTGGCGGCTTCCGAAAAACTGGCGGCCTCCAGCACGGCGACATAGGCGCGCAACTGCCGCAGCGTCACATCCATCGTCATGCCGTGCTCCCGCGCATCCATCCTTATTCATAAACATAACCTATAAATTGGTCAGAAAATACACATTGTCCTATAGAGCCCGCCTACCTATCGTTGCCATGCTGGTTACGCGACGCAGTTCCCGAGCCAGCCGTGCTATCGCGGCTTGATGTAGCGCAGCGGTCGTGCCGGGCGGCGGCCGCGGCTTGCGGCGGCTCGCCGGTTTTCAGGGGAGGGATTCATGAACGTCACACGCCGTACGGTGCTGGGCACCATCGCCGCCGGTCTCGCCGCCGGCTCCGGTTTCCGGGCGCACGCCCAGAGCGATTGGCCTTCCCGCGTGGTGCGCTTGATTTCGCCCTACGGGGCCGGCGGGGCCAACGACATCTCGTTGCGGATTCTCGCAGACCAGCTGGAACGTCGGCTGGGACAGAAGTTCATCGTCGAGAACAAGGCGGGCGCCGGCACCCGCATCGCCAATGAATCCGTCGCCCGCGCGGCGCCGGACGGCTACACGTTTCTTTACGTGGCCGCCCCCTATGCGACGGCCGAAGCCCTCTACGGCAAACTGAATTACGAGCGCAAGGATCTGCAGCCGGTGGCGATGGCCGTTTCCGCGCCGATCTTCCTGATCGTCAATGCGGACGCGCCGTTCAAGACGCTGAAGGAACTGATCGCCCATGGCAAGGCACAGCCCGACGGCCTGACCTTCGGTTCGCCGGGCGCGGGTTCGCAACCGCATCTGGCCGCCGAACTGCTGTTTCGCGACGCCGGCGTCAAGGGCCTCAACGTCCCGTTCCGGGGCGACAACATGGCCTACACCGAACTGCTGGCAGGCCGCATCGACGCCACGCTGACCGCGATCAGCACGGCCCTGCCGCACATCCAGACCGGCAAGTTGCGCGTGCTGGGCGTGGCATCGGCCGCCCGCAGCCCGATCTATCCCGAGGCGCTCACCCTGCGCGAGCAGGGGCTGCAGAACGTGGTTGCCGCCGGCTGGTACGGTTTTCTGGCGCCCGCCGCCACGCCGGGCACGATCGTCAACCGGCTGCAGGATGAAGTCGTGCGCATCCTTGCCGATCCCGAGGTGAAACAGAAGCTGCTGGTCCAGGGACTGGAAGCACGTGGCGGCACCGCCGCCGAGTTCGGCAAATTCGTCGACGACGAAACCCGCAAATGGACCGAGGTCATCCGCGCCGCGGGCCTCAAGGGGGAATAGATCCTTTCGAAATTGCGGTAGCTGCCGTGCGAGATCGGTTAAGGCCCGTCATTCCGGGATGGTCCGAAGGACCAGACCCGGAATCTCGAGATTCCGGGTTCGCTTCGCGCCCCGGAATGACGAACAGGACATGATTCCGGCTACGGCCTCAGCCGCCCGCCCTCAGGCGGCGCCGCCGAGATAGAGCCGCTTGACGATGTCGTTGCCGCGCAATTCGTCGACCGAATCGGCCGCGACCACGATCTCGCCATGGACGATGATGTAGCCGCGGTCGGCGATCCGGATCGCCTGGTTGAAGTTCTGCTCCGCCATCAGCACGGTGAGGCCGAGATTCCGGTTGAGTTCGCCGATCTTGGCGATGGTCTGCGAGACCAGCAGCGGCGACAGGCCGACCGAGGGCTCGTCGATCAGCAGGAAGCGCGGCGACGACATCAGCGCGCGTGCGATCGCCAGCATTTGCTGCTGCCCGCCCGACATGGTGCCGGCCAGTTGTTTCTGCAGGTCCCTGAGCGCCGGAAAGGTTTCGAAGGCGAGCGCCAGATTGCGATCGATGTTCTGCCGGGCGGCCTTGCGGAAGGCGCCGAGCATCAGGTTTTCCAGCACGGTCAGCTTCGGAAACAGCCGTCGTCCCTCCGGCACCATCGCGACGCCGAGATCGACGATGGCTTCGGCCGACAGCCGGCTCAGATCGTGCGCGGTGCCGTCGATGGTGAGGATCATGCTGCCGCGCTCCGGCCGCACCAGGCCGGCGACGCATTTCATCAGCGTGCTCTTGCCGTTGCCGTTGGTGCCGAGCAGGGCGACAGTCTCGCCGGCCTCGACGTGCAGGCTGACGCCGCGCAGCGCCTTGACGGCGCCGTAGCCCGCATCGAGGTCGCTGATGGCGAGGCTAAGTGCCAAGATAGGCCTCCTGCACGCGCTGGTTGGCCATGACTTCGTCCGGCGTGCCGATCGCGATGATCCTGCCGGCCTCGAGACACATCACGCGGTCGGAAAACCGCATCACTGCCTGCATGATGTGCTCGATCATGATGATGGTGATGTCCTGCCCCGCCAGACTCATCAGCAGGTCGAGTACCTCGTCGACTTCCGAGCTGGAAAGCCCGGCCATCGCCTCGTCGGAAATCAGCAGTTTCGGGTGCGTCGCCATCGCGCGCGCCAGCTCCATCTTGCGCAATTCCACCTGGCTGAGCTGGTTGGCGGATACGTTCGCCTTCGAGGCGAGGCCCATCCGCGTCAGGATCGACATCATGGCCTCGCGCCGTTGCGCCTCCGAGACGATGACGCTGGTGTCCGCCGCGAAGTCGAGCCCGACCATCAGGTTCTCCGCGACCGTCATGCTCCGGAACGGGCGCGGGATCTGGAAGCTGCGGGCGATGCCGCGGCGCGTGCGCATGTGCGGCTGCAGCCGCGTGATGTCCTCGTCGCGGAACGTCACGGTGCCGGGCTCGGTGCGGAACGCGCCGGAAATGCAGTTGATCAGCGTGGTCTTGCCCGAGCCGTTCGGGCCGATCAGCCCAAATCGCTCTCCCGGTCGGATGTCGACGCTGACATTGTCGAGCGCTGTGAAGCCGCCGAAACGCTTTGTCAGCGCCGATATCCGCAGCAAGGGGGCCTGGATTGCCTGGGGCTCGGCTTCCATCATCCTTCGCCCTCGTTGCGTTTGCGGCGAACCTTGCGGACCAGGCCGATGATGCCCTCCGGCGCCGCCACCACGAACAGCACCAGCATGACGCCGAGCACCAGCACGTTGACCTCCGACGAGATGGTGACGGTGAGCAATTGCTGCGTGGTGCCCAGCACGATCGCGCCGATCACCGGACCCGCCCAATGCGCGGTGCCGCCGATCAGCGACATCGCAAGGGTCGAGACGGAATAATTGAGGTTGAACGCAGAGGAGGGGTCGGCATATTGCAGGTACATCGCACCGGGAGCGCCGGCCGCGCACATCAGGGCGCCGGAAATGACGCACGCCATCAGCTTCAACCGCAGCGTCGGCACCCCGGTGCATTCCGCGGCGAGTTCGTCGTCCTTCAGCGCCTGCAGGCCGCGGCCCATCCATGATCTCTGGATGTAGCGCGAGATCGCCACCGCCAGCACCACCAGCATCGCCTGGACGAAGAACAGCATCTCGACGTAGTTGTCGAACGGCGCCGTCACCGCCGGCCGCTGCAACTGGATGCCGGCCGCGCCGCCGACATAGCGCCAGTTGGTGATCGCGGTCTCGATGATGATCGTCGCCGCGATGGTCGCGATCGAGAAGAAGATGCCCTGCATCCGCAGGGTCAGCAGGCCGAGCGCAAATCCCATCAGCGCACCGATGGCGGCGGCTGCCGCGATCTGCACCGGCAGCGGCGCGCCGGTCGCCTTGAATAGGAAGACGGAGGTGTAGACGCCGATGCCGAAGAACGCGGCGGTGCCGAAATTCACATAGCCGGCGTAGCCGCCGAGGATGCTCCAGGCGACCGCGAGCACGATGAACTGCAGGATCACATAGCCGGCAAAGAACGGGTATTGGTTGCCGATCACCTGCGTCATCAGCAGGGCGGCGCCGAGAAACAGCGCCGCGCCGGTCCAGAAATAGATGCCGGTGCGCTTCATGATCGCCTGCCGAACAGGCCCTGCGGCCGGACGGCGAGCACGCCGAGCAGCATCGCAAAGGAAATCGCCGGGGCCCAGGAGGCGCCGAACAGGGTGAGCACGATGGTTTCGGCGACGCCGAGGATGATGGCGGCGACCAGCGTACCCGACATGCTGCCGAGCCCGGCCATCACGACGACGCAGAAGGTCCGCCCGATATAGGCCCGGTCGAGCGTCGGCTCGACCGGGGCCACGATAATGAGCAGGGCGCCGGCGATGCCGAGCACGGCGGTGGCGATGCCGAACGCCCATTGCTTGATCCGGATCGGATTGGCGCCCATCAGCCGCAGCGCCTCCTGGTCCTGCGCCACCGCACGGATCGCGCGTCCCATGAAGGTGCGCGACAGATACAGCGTCAGCAGCACCGTCAGCGCCACCGCGACCACGAACGCGACCACCAGCCGGAACGGAATCCGCATCTCGCCGATCCGCCAGGCCTTGCCGACATAGTCGGCGGTGACCGAGCGCTGGTCGACGCCGAACTGCAGGATGATCAGGACTTCGATGATGAAGGCGATGCCGAAGAAGAACGCGATGCCGCGCACGCCGGCGTCGCTGCCGCGCTTCTCGAAGGTTTCGTAATACAGCCGGTAGGCGACGAGGCCGAACAGGAAGAACAGCGGCGTGATCAGCAGTCCCGCCAGCAGCGGATCGACCCCGTAATGCTCGTTGAGGAAGTACACGACATAGGCCGCCAGCACCAGGAAGGCCGGGTGCGCGACGTGGGGAACGTCGAGCAGGCCGAACGCGATCGACAGCCCGAGGCTGACCGCCGCATAGAAGCAGCCGAGCAGCACCCCGATCAGCACCGCATCGCGCAGCAGTTCAAATGAAAACACGTAAGGTCCCCCCTGACCCGCGCTTCGGCCGCCGTTTTCCGGTCACGCCGTCCATCCCGTCCGGTTGCCGAAGGCGCCGGTGCGCCGATCCCCGATCGGCGCACCGCGGTCGGCCGCGAGTGCTACTTGCGCGCGGCCTCGAAGGGCGTGATCAGATCGCCCGATTTCAGTTTCGCCGGGAACAGGATCACCTGCTTGCCCGGGCTGCGGAACTGCTCGATGTTTTTGTCCTTGACGCCGCGGAACTGGGCCTGCACGACCCCGCTTTCCTTCCACTCGCCGTCCGCCGCGAAGGTGATCGATCCCACGATGGTCTTGTGGGTGTTTTCGCGCAGGTATTTTGCCAGCGCCTTCTGGTCGAGCGATCCCACCGCCTTGATGGCCTGCTCGATCATCTGGCCGCTGGCATAGCCATAGGGCGCCAGATAGTAGCCGAGCGGATCCACCTTGGCTTCGACGGCGCGCTTGGTATAGGTCTCGAAGAACGCCTTGGTGCCGTCATTGTACATCTGCGGTTCGGGCAGCCAGGTATTGTAGTTGACGACGCCGTTCAGCAGCGAGCCGAGGTTCTCCATCACCGTGCCGAACTGTAGGCCCACCATGCCGCCGCCGAACAGCTTGACGTTGTCGCCGATCCCGATCTCGTTCACGGCGCGCAGGATGCCGGCCGAATCCGGCGGATAGGACGCGACATAGACGATGTCGGGCTTGGCGGCCTTGAGCGCGCGCAGGATGCCGGAGAATTCCACCGTGCTCGGCGGATAGGCCTGGTCGAACACGACCTGCATGCCGAGCTTGGTCGCGACTTCCCGGGCGGTCTTGGCCAGGTTCTGGGCGAATTCCTGGTCCGCGGCGAGCAGCGCGATGCTCTTGCCGCCGGCCTTCTGGCCGAGATCGAGGAAGGAAGACGCCCAGCTGTCGGCCGGTCCCCACGGCGCGTTGTTGAACCACATGTCGTGGCCGACCTTGCTGTTCACCTGGAACGAGAAATTGCCGATCAGCAGCATGCCGCGCTGCTTGACCAGCGGCATCAGCGGCGCCGTCGGCACGGTCGCGTAGGGTGCAAAAAGGATATCGACCTTGTCGACATCCAGCAGCTTCGAATAGATCGCCGGCGTCTCCGAAGCGCTCGATTTGTCGTCATAGACGACCAGTTCGACCTTGCGGCCGAGCAGGCCGCCCTTGGCGTTGACGTCGTCCCGCCAGACCTCGATGCCGAGCAGCGAGGCCTTGCCGCCGCCGGCAAGGCCGCCGGTCTGCGCCATGCTCATGCCGATCTTGATCGGCGCCTGTTGTGCGAGTGCGGCTGAATCCAGCCCCAACAAAGCGACGGCGACCGCGCCGCCGAGAAGCGTCCTGCGTTTCATGTGATCCTCCCCTGTGTTTCATTGCCGTTGCCTGGCCGCGTTCGGATGCTTCGCCCCGATTGCCGCGGACAGGATGGTGCCGTGCCGAAATTGGTCTCTTCGTCAGGTTAGAACTAAAGATGGTCTGGCCACAAGCCACGATGAAACCGGGCGCGGCGTATGGGACCGGACAGGGGTATGGCCAGCCTACAGGGGCGCGGGTGCGAAGGTCGAACCGCCGCCAGCCGCCGTAGCCGGTGGGAATTGCCCATTCCGGGTGCAGCCGCCGGCGCACATCAGCCAAGGCGCTTGCTGGAAGCGGGCCCTGCGAAACCCATCATCTCTTGCAACGCAACGACGTTTGCGCCACGCGATGGGTATCGCTGCGCTCCCCCATCTTGCCTCTGCACTTCTCGGCGGCATTTCTCGGGTTTTCGGCGGTAACGAGACCGCCGAATTGCCGGCGTCGCCGCGCCGCTTCGCGTCTCACTTCATCTCCTGGAGCAACTTCCGCACTTCCCCCAGCAACGCCCCGATCTGCTTGCGCTCCGCGATCGCTTTCCCCGTGAACAGTCCGTGCCGGAATGCGTTCCGGTTTCCCCTCGGTGCGCCCGATCCCGGCGCCCCGCCGTGCATGCGGCAGCGCCGCTTGCCGCGCAACGCCGGCGCGCGGCACGACGCGCCAGTGCGGGTTTTGGCGCCGCAACGGCGGCTCGCCATCATCGGATGGACATCGGGTGCGTGATTGCTCAAGTCTGTGCCTTCCGCCGCTGGGCGTCCGCGTCCGAAACCATCACGCTGGCACGCTGCATGTGCCGACGATGGCGTTGCCGCCGTCCTGCACCTGCAACCTCAATGGCCGTGATATTTGGCAGGGTCCATCGGCGCCGCCGAAGCCTAACCGGACCGTGTGCACCATCCCGCGGCAAGTCTCGCGTAGATGTCGGAGGCTTCGCGAATGCGTTGAACGGAACAATACTCATCGGTCTGATGTGCCTTCGCCGCTTCGCCCGGGCCCAGGATGATGGTCGGAGGATTGCCGAAGGCAGGCGTCAGGGCGGACGCATCGGTGAAGTAGGGCGCTGTCCGGGGTTCGGGGCCGGCGTCTTCACCCGTGACGTCGCGGACGATGTCGTAGACCTGCTGGATCCACGGCGAGGACGGGTCCGTCCAGACCGCGCCGACATCGACAATCGGCTCCAGCAGGATCTCGTCTCCCAGCTCGGCCTTCAAATGCTCCTGAATGCGGGAATGATCCAGTCCCGGAATGCTGCGGATATCGATACCGATTTCAGCGAGATCGGGCACCGAGTTCACGTTAAGGCCGGCGCGAACGGTGCCAACGTTGAGGGTCGGCAATCCCAGATAGCGATGCGGCGCCACGTTGAACTGAAAATTCTCCAAGGCCGTGAGGACGCGCGCGGCCTTGTAGGCTGCATTGACGCCCAGATGCGGCATTGACCCATGCGCGGTGACGCCTTTGAGCGTCAGCCGAAGCCAGAGAGCGCCCTTGTGTCCGACCAGTGCCGCATTCGAGGTCGGTTCGGCCACGACGATCGCGCCGGCGGGTCCGAGAACGCCGGCCCGTGCGAGATGAAAAGCGCCCTCGCAGCCGATTTCCTCCCCCGCAGTTATGACGAGAACGGCGCCGCTGGTCTCTTCCAGTTGCCCGGCCATGTTGCCGATGGCCGCTACGAAAGCGGCGACGCCGCATTTCATGTCGGTCGAGCCACGGCCGTACATCTTGCCGTCGATGATCTCGCCCGCAAACGGATCGACGCTCCAGGAAGCGTTTCCGAGCGGGACCGTATCGACATGCCCGGTAAAGCACAGCGGGGATTTGCTGCCAGAACCTCTTGTCCTTGCGATCAAATTGGCGCGTTCCGGAGCGAACTCCTGCAGCGACGTCTGCAGCCCGGCGCCGGCAAGCAGCTTTTCAATGTGCCGGATGCAACTGAGCTCATTGCCGGGCGGGTTGATGGTATTGAACGCAATGAGTTCGCGCGAGAGTTCGACGGGATCAATCGGCATGGGACGTTGCGGCCTCCGCTTGGTGCTCGACTGTATCGATCGGCGCAACTGCCCACCACAAATTCCGTCGTTTCGCCCGTCCGATGGAATGGCAACAGGGGGTAGCCTGCAATCGCGCCGAACAGCTCGTCGGGCGGGAGCGCGAGCGCCTGAAAGTGGTGCGATGCTGCAAAAGTGCCGGTGATTTGCCCGACGTGTCAAAGTTTTCTTCGCGCAAGCCATTGATGCCGGCTGCCCGCGTATCTGTGCATGGGGTTGTTTTCGATATTTTGGTCGGAAGCGGGCAGCAGTCCGTCTGCGCTTTCGCTTCGCTCAGCTCCGCCGGACACCACGCTTCGCCCTTCGGTCTCCGCGCGGCCGCGCCACGCGTAGCCCGAAGGGCGAAGCGTGGTGGGCCCGGCAGGACTCGAACCTGCAACCAGACCGTTATGAGCGCAGCACCCTGGCGGAAAACTCGAACAAAATCAGTGATTCCCGATCAGGATCGTGCACGTTCGTGCGCGTTTGTTCACGGGGTTTCTGCCGGATAGCTGGTGGCATGGAAGACCGCCGCAAGCCGCAACAGGTAGCGGATGGCACGCACGGAATAACGGGGCCCGTCTGTTGATGTCTGTTGTTGGAGGTAGACCGGAAGTGACTCGTGGAGGGCCACACTGACGCGATTGAACCAAAGCGGTCATGGGCTGTGTCTCATGTTGCTATGACGGCTCCAGTCTCTGTGCAGTTGCGTTCTGATCTTCGAGGCTCGGCGACTGAAGGCTTGCTGGACCGGAGCCTCACGCCAAATGCCCCTTTATTGTTGTGACCGGGTGTGCCACAATTATTGGAGGGCGCATGCCCGGTCCGCCTCAATGTTGGGGATGACGATGCGTCTGGGCATTTTGAAGGTGGCCTTGGCAATAGGCTGTGCGGTAGCGCTGATACTGGTGCTCCCTCTTGCACAATCGACGGCGAGAGCGACGACGCCGGTTCGCCCGTCCGACACCGGACTGGTGCTCAAGCCGGCGCCGCCCGAATGGCCCGAAGACATTATCGACAGGTTCAGCAAGCAGACCGCGGACGCTTTGGCGCGCTGCGATGAAGCCAATTTCAATTTTTGGAGAGCGGCCCTCCTGGCGATGGCGCAGTGGGTAACGAACGCGCAACGGCTGTCAGCGCCCGTCGGCCCTACCTCTAACTTTAAGCACACTTGGGTACGCTACGTTCAAGAGGTTTCCGACTGGCAATTTGTGCGCGGACCCAAATGTCCCGGCATGGCATCCGGAACGGGCCAAGCGACGCTTGTGCCACTTCCCGAACAACCCACGCTGCAGCCACGGACCTTCCAGGGGGACGGCAATTACAACTTCGTTCAGGGGCTCGTCGGCTCCAACGTCTCGATCGACAGTCAAGCGGATTGTGAATTTTCCACGGCCACTCCCGCGTTCACCGTTCTTTTCCCGGTCAACGAATTGGGATACCCGCTGTTGCCAATCAACAACGCGCCGTCGACGCCAGACGATCCACCGGCAAATACCGGCCCGGCGCCTCCTGATGGGCCGCCGGCGCCTGCTGCTCCGGAAAAGCTGGCGAGCGCTCCTCATACGCCGCCCTACGATGACGACAACAATAGTTTGGGCGGAACTCCGGGCATCGATCATCTGACCGGTGGAGCGGGAGACGATGAATTTCGATTTGGAGTCAATCCTGACTTCCCGACTGCGACAGGTCCCTCGGTGACGCTGAGCGATGGCGATCGCATCACCGACTACGAGCCGTTTGAGAAGATCATCATCGAAGGCGTTCCACTGTACGGTGAAAACGTCAAGATGCACTATGACCCGGTGAAGAATGAGACTCACATTGACGTTCACTTTGATGATTCTGCGGGACGTCCAAGTGTGGCCCCCAGCAAAACCATAATCCTCAACGGTAAAATCGAGGGCACCGTTCATATTGCCAACGAGTGTTGTCCGGGCTTTGCCAACCAGACCACAATCAGGATTGGCGTCGGGGAACCACCGCCAGCATCCCAACCTCCAGCTTCGACTCCGCCGAAAGTATCGACGCCCGGTGGCGACAAGAGCGTGTCGCCGTCCGACAAATCCGCGCAGGAAGACAAGGCAGACAACAAGGCAGAAGACAAGGCAGTGGAGAAACAGCCAGTAAACTACGAGTCCGGAGATACCATCACGATATCCTTCAAGGCGACACCGACTGCTATTCAGGCTGGGCTGGAAGGCGAGGAGCAGTCGAGCGCGCTGGTGATGCTGATGTCAGCCGAGCCGTCGCAGCCGGGGGCCGACAAATCGGTCAAGACCTCGCTGGACAAGGACTTCGACAAGAAGCCGGTGAAGTGCGCATTGGGCAAGGAGAAGGAATGCACGGTGCCACTTAGTCCCGCGGAGGCCGCATCGCTCGGCATCCCGGTCAACGGCCCGCGGAAGTATCAGGCCTTTGTCGCCCCATCCAGTTCCGGTAGCGGCGTGATTGAAAGGCCCGCCGGGGCCAAGGTGAAACCTGTTGAAACTCCGGCGGGCGCGCAGGTCACAGAGACGGCATTCAGTATTGGCCCGCAGAGCTTCATCCAGGTCGATGTTGTGGGAACGGCCGCCGCCGTAGCCTTGGCAATGACTTCCTATAGCCAAATCTATGGCCCGCTGTTCGCGATCAATTTTTGCCGAGAAAAGAGACTTAACCACTGCAGCGACGAGGATCCGCGATTGCGTCTTGATGCCGAGCCGGATTCCAGCGGTGCATACCCGGCCGAGTTGCCGCATGGAAAGGTCATGGTCGTCACGGGTGCGCGCGTGACGAGCGTGCAGCCATGATCGGACATTCTGTTTGCGTTGTTTTTGGAGTCTTGCTCGGCGCATTGCTTCCCGCAAACGCGCAAACACCGATGCTGGCGCCGCCCGACAATCATTACTTTGTCAACACGGGATCGTGGGGCCAGGCCTATCCAGACCAATGGGCGCTGCAACGCATAGGCTTCGACGCCTCGGCGCAATCGGCGTGGCGGCTGGTCAAGCGCGATGCCGAGCCGGTCATCGTTGCGGTGATCGACACGGGCCTGGACTGGAACCACAAAAGCATCGATTGGGACAAGATTTGGCGTAACCCCAGGGAAATCCCGGATAACGGAATCGACGACGACAAGAACGGCCTTGTCGATGACGTCATCGGATGGGATTTCCTCAAAGGCGAAGCAAAGCCGTGGGACCATGACGGCCACGGGACCTTGATCTCGGGCATTATCGCCGGCGACTGGAACGACAAGTCCGGCGTCGCCGGCATTAATCCGTTTGCTCGTTTGATGATTCTCAAAGCACTCAACAATTTTGGCCACACCCGCGCATCCTACGTGGCGCGAGCAATCGCCTATGCGGCCGACAATGGCGCTCGGGTCATCAATCTCAGCGTGGGCGGCAAGCACATCAGCAAGGTCGAACAAGTCGCTATCGACTACGCCTATTCAAAGGGAGTTGTCATCGTTGTCGCCGCTGGCAATGAAGGCTCGGACGTCAGCAAATTCGGGCTGGCCGGTTCGGATAAGGTTCTTACGGTCGCCGCAACGGGCTTCGACGATCATAGAGTGGTGTTTTCCAACTGGGGCAAGGTTTCCGTAGCTGCGCCGGGGATTGATGTATTGAGTCTGCGCGCACGGCGCACCGACACGATGCTTGGGATTCAAGATGTGAAGTACACGGCGGGCGAGGCTTATGTCGGCACGGACAACCGCTATTACCGCGCGAGTGGAACATCGTTTTCGGCCCCGATGGTGAGCGGTCTGGCTTCGCTGATGATTGCAAACAATCCCAGCCTTACCAATAGACAGGTATTGAACATCATCAAGAGCACTGCACGCGATGTCGGACTTCCCGGCGTCGATCAGTTCACTGGCTACGGGATCATCGATGCGGTGGCCGCGCTCAAGGCCCCGAAGGACTATTTCCTGTTTGCCGGCATCAACCGCGTCGAAGTTGTGCAGACCGGCAAGGCGCAGGCTGTGCGGGTGCGCGGCGCGGCCGATGCAAACTCGCTGAAGGCGGCGCGGATCGAAGTCGGTCAAGGCGAAACGCCCACCAGTTGGAAGCGCGTGAGCGCTGCACGGAAGAACGCGGGGCCGGACGGCGTACTTGGGGATATCCCAGCGGCAGCCCTGCAGGGAGCGAAAGTCTGGCAGATTCGTGTGGTAGTTGAGCACAAGAATGGTGCTGCGAGAGAAGCACGGTTTAAGCTGAGTTTGGGGTAGCAGCTTTCTTTCAGGGGGCGAAGATGAGGAAGTTGAAATTCACGATCGTGGCCTTGGCGGTTCTGGCCTGGATACCTCCAGCATTGGCTGTCGTCGGAGAAACCACCGTCAAGGTCGCCGACGGTGCGGCTCCGATCCCGCAGGCCACGATCACGATTACATTCAAGGACAAGGCGGGCAAGCCACTCCGGACGGTCAAGCGTCCGGCGCTCCGCACCGGGCCGAAGGCGGGAACCCGAACGGTCAAGATTCCCGACAACACGACCACCGCCGATATTACCGTGACGACAGCAACCGGCAGGACGCAGACGCGTAACGGCCTCGACGTTGCGCTGCTTACCGGCAGGGAGATCGTCATCGATGTCCCGGGCGGCGCGCCGCTGCAAATTGCGGGGCCTGCGCCGCGCACGGGCCCTCCGGCCGAATCATTTCCGGCGGTGGTTTATCCGGGGGCCGGTGGATTGCCGGTTGCGTTCGGTAGTAGCTCGACGCAGATTCCGCAGGTCTCCGGCGGGACACGGTTCACCCCGACCGGCGGCGAGACTTCGATCGTCGATAGCCGGCGCCGCATTCCCGGCGTGAGCGCCGCGCTGGGCCTCGATATTCCGACGCCCAGGGATAGGGTCTTCTGGACCGGCGATTATTTCACCATCGCCGCCGGCTTCAACGGTTTCAATGACAGCGTCCGTGGCGACGTTCCGGTCGGCACGCCCTCTGCATTCACTTACATCTTCCCGAACCCGACAAGCAATTCGACTGGCCTCGGCCCCACCGCGACCGGTCAGAGCGTGACGCTCGCTACCAAGGGACAGATCTGGGATCTTGCGCTCGGTACCACGACCCGCGTTCCCGCGGGTCCGATCTTTGCCAGCCCGACCGGCTCGTTCTGGACTTACGGGTTCGGCGTGCGCTACCGCCACATGAATATCGAGCACAACATCACGCAGCAAAGCCTTACCTTCCCGGATCTCAACGTCGCGATTGACCTCGATCTGCAGTCGCATTTCATAGGGCCGAATTTCACAGTCGGCTTCGAAGCGATGCAGCCCTTGCCGTCCGGAGTGTTCGGAGGCGCTTCGGCCTTCGTCTCACCGGGCGCGTTGATTACGGATGCGAGCGCCCGGCAACAAAGCCGATGCGGGCCTTGCGGCGTCGCCAGCCCGGAATTCGACCTCGTCCTGCAGCGCAATTTCAGCGACACCACGTTTGCGGTGATGACCGGCGTCAACGGCTTCATCGGTTACCGGTTCAACCCGAATTTCAGGATTCAAGGCGAAGCCTCTTACCAGTATCTGAGCCACCTGAAGTCCCTCGCTGTGCCTACCTCGCCGGTGCGCCAGCCGATCGGGCTGACCTCGAATTCGTCCGATGTCTTCTCGGTCGGCGGAAGGGTGGTTTTTGACTTCCTTCCGCCCCAGGGTTTGATGCAAGCCGCGCGGTAGCCCGCAGCGCGCAAACGACTGCCGCAGTGCGTTTTCCGCTGATATCCGCTCATCGGCACTTTTCGGAACTGCGGATGTCACCACCGAATGTCCGATCATCGAACAGAAACAGACATCGGTGCGTGCTGACTTCCGCTGTCGGCAAGACCTGCAAGCGCACCGTCGCGCACGGCCCGCTTGTCGTAGGTGCCATTGAGATGACTTGGTTATTTGCGCCGAGATCGTTCCTGATCCTGTCGGAATTTCTGACGGCGTAAAAGTTCAATACCAATAAGTCGTTGATATGTTGGTGGGCCCGGCAGGACTCGAACCTGCAACCAGACCGTTATGAGCGGCCGGCTCTAACCATTGAGCTACAGGCCCCGCCGGGGTGCCGCTGCGGGCGGCACGCAACGGTGCCGCCACCCCTTAACCCGTGGCCGGCGATCCCGCAATGCCGTGTTCCCGGCCGGGAACTTATGCTTGCCGGCGTGCGTTAGCTGGCGAATCGATCACACGGAAGGGTGCGGAATGCTTCGCTGGGCCATCATCTGTCTCGTCATCTCGCTGATCGCGGGCGGCCTCGGGCTGACCAACATTTCGGCCTTCGCCAAGAAACTGTCGATCATCTTCTTCGCATTGTTCTTCCTCGGCTTCCTGGCACTGCTCGGGATTGCCTACCTCTTCACTGCGGCGGTCGCGCAGAGCGAGCTGGTGCCGGCGCTGGTGGCGGTCAGCGTTTAGCCAGTCGTTCCCAATCGTCATTGCCGGGCTTGACCCGGCAATCCATCGTGTTCGGAATGAGCGCTTCGTGCGAAGCCGGCCTCAATCCACCGACACCCCCGCGAACTCCACCACCTTGCGCCACTTCTCGGTCTCGTCGGCGACCAGTTTGCCGAACTCGGCCGGCGTCATCGGCTTCGGGATGCCGCCGACATCGGCCAGCCGCGCCACCAGCTTGGGATCCTTCAGCGCCACGCCGACCGCCTTGTTGAGGGTTTCGATGATCTCGGGCGGCATGCCCTTGGGTCCGGAGATGCCGTAGAATCCGACCGATTCAAATCCCGGCACGGTTTCGGCGACCGTCGGAATTTCGGGCACGGTGGGCCAGCGCTTCGGCGAGGTGACGCCGAGCCCGCGCAGGGTACCGCCGCGCACCTGTTCCAGCGCCGACGGCAGGTTGTCGAACAGCACCTGCACCTTGTTGGAGATCAGGTCCGGCATCGCCGCCGACGAGCCCCGATACGGCACGTGGGTCATCTCGACCTTGGTCAGCGCCTTGAACAGTTCGGCCGACATGTGCACCGAGGTGCCGTTGCCGGAGGAGGCATAGGAGACCTTGCCGGGATTGGCCTTGCAGTAATCGATGAACTCCTGGACGGTTTTGACCGGCAGCCCCATCGGCACCACCATCATGTTGGTCAGTTGCATGATGCTGGCGACCGGCGCGGTGTCGCGGATGAAGTCGAACGGCAGCTTCTTGTAGAGCGAGGTCGAGATCGCGTTGTTGGGCGCGACGAACAAGAGCGTGTAGCCGTCCGGAGCCGAATTGACCGCCGCAGCCGCCGCGATATTGCCGCCGGAGCCGGCACGGTTTTCGACCACGAATTGCTGGCCGAAATGCTCCGAAAGCCACTGCGCCATGATCCGCGCCACGGTATCGACCGGACCGCCGGCGGTGAAGCCGATCAGCCATTTGACCGGGCGGGTCGGGTAGTCGGCGGCGGTGGCGGGCGCGGCGCCGGCCGCAAGGCCCGCCAGGCAGATCAGACTGAAAATCATTGTGCGAAAAAATCGGAGCATCTCTTTCCCTGTCATTTCTTGTTGTTGCCGTCGATAAGCATGCTTCCATAAAATGGCGCGCTTGCCTACAACTCGAGTTGCTCGATGATTGGTCACTTCGACGCTTGAAACGTTGCCGGAGGCCGAAACATGAAACTCGCCCGGATCGTCTGCGTCGGCATTTTGCTGTTTTCGGGCGGTGCTGCGGCGCAGGATGGAGGCAAGGCCATTTCAAAAACCGTGATCAGCCTCGGGACGGCCACGCCGGGCGGCGGCTTTCCGGTCTATGGCAACGCCTTTGCCGAGATCATGAACGGCGCCGATGCGACGCTGTCGATCGAGCCGCGCAACACCAAAGGCAGCAGCGAGAACATTCCGCTGCTGGAATCCGGCGGGCTCGACATCGCGCTGGTCGCGGGCGAGCCGGCCTATCAAGCCTTCATGGGCATCGGGCGGCCGGCCATCCGCCTGAAGATCCTCACCGCGATGTATTCCTCGCCCGGCATGTTCGTGGTGCGCGCCGACAGTCCCTACCGGACCATCCGCGATCTCGTCGGCAAGCCGGTGGCGTTCGGCGCCAGGGGATCGGGTCTGCCGATCCTGTCGCGCTACATGCTCGACGGCATCGGCTTGAAGCAGGACGAGGATTTCCAGTCGATCTACCTCGACCGCGCCGGCGACGGCCCGGCCATGGTGCTGGACGGCCGCGCCGCGGCGCTGTGGGGCGCCGGCGTCGGCTGGCCTGGATTCAAGACCATGGCCGAAAGCCCCGGCGGCGCCCGATTCATCGCCCCGGACGCCAGCGAGATCGCGCTCATCCGGGCCAAGCACACCTTTCTGAAACCGCTGACGGTGCCGGCCAACAGCTATCCGAACCAGCCCGCGCCGATCGCCTCGGTCGGCTCCTGGAGCTTTGTGCTGACCCGCGAAAACCTGCCGGACGATGTCGCCTACCGGCTGGCCAAGTCGCTGCACGGTGCCGAGGCCGCGCTGTGCAGGAAACTGCCGCAGGCCTGCGAAACCACGGCGGTCAATACAATGGCCGCGGCGATCAGGCCGGAACTGATCCATCCCGGGGTGATGAAGTATTTCAGGGAGATCGGGCTGGCGAAGTAAGGAGCCGAATAGCGAGCAGCAAGCGGGCTGCTCGCATTCGCTTGGGTCGCTCATGCCGCGAAGCGGATTTGACCTGCCGGCGTGGCGTCATAGCCGGTGAGTTCGGCGGCGCGCTGCTTCAGCCGTTTCCCGCCGAGGAATCCGATCAGTGCCTGCACCTGCGGGCGGAAATAGCTGCGCTGCCGCATCAACAGATCGAAATTCTCCCAGAGCAGCGGGACGAAATCGAGCCCCGCCGATGTGGCCGCGGCGCGGGTTGCGATGCCGCAGTCGGCCCTGCCGGCGCGGATCGCCGCCGCCAGATCGGGGCCGGTGAGGCATGGCGGCTCGAGCCGGCGCAGATCCTTCGGGCCGGCGCCGGCGCCATTCAGCAGCATGTCGAGCAGCATCTGTGCTCCGGCACCGGGCTGCCGCACCGCCATCTGCGCGCCCGAGGCCAGCACATCCGCCAGGCTGAGCAACTGTTTGGGATTTTCCGGCGCAACCAGCAGCCCCTGTTCGCGCTGCACCATTCCGACCAGCACGGCGTCATGCAGGCCCGGCATCGCGCGCAACGCCGCGATATTGCCGTCCGCCGCAGCGACATCCCTGCTGTGGAAATGCACCGCGGCGGCGATCACCTCGCCGCGCTGCAGCCGCTCGACGCCGCGCGCGGTTCCTTCGGTCAGCGACGCCAGGCCTGAACCGGACTCGCGCAAGGTCCATTCCAGCAGGTCGTCCTGGCTGCCCCCGACAATCGGCGGCGGATCCGCCGCGATCATGCCCGCCGGGCGCGAAAGTCCCGAGAGCACCCACAGATCGAGTTCCTGGCGCGGGAACAGCCACTTGCCGGTGACCTTGCTGCAGGGAATCTCGCCGGAGGTCACGAGCTCATAGAGCTTGCGCTCTCCGAGCCGGACATAGTCGGCTGCTTCGCTGGTGGTCAGAAAATCCATCCTGCATTGATATGCATATTCCTGTTCTTGTTCAACCATTTGACACAGGCGGAAATTGTGCTGAACAACGTGCACGGAGGAAGCGATGTCCGACCAGTTCAGCGCGTGGCAATTGATCCTGAACGGCGACGCCGCGCTGTTTGCGATCGTGCGGCTGTCGCTCGCCGTCAGCCTGTCCGCGGTGGCGCTGGCCGCCATGATCGGCATGCCCCTGGGCGCGCTGATCGCGTTGACCCGCTTTCCCGGACGCTCCGTTCTGGTGGTGCTGCTCAACGCCATGATGGGGCTGCCGCCGGTGGTGGTCGGACTTGCGGTCTACCTGCTGCTGTCGCGATCCGGGCCGCTGGGATCGATGGGCATCCTGTTCACGCCGACCGCGATGATCATCGCCCAGACCATCCTGATCGTGCCGATCATCGCCGCACTGACGCGCCAGACCATCGAGGATCTGTGGGCCGAGTATCGCGATGAACTGACCGCGATGGACGTCAGCCGGACCGGGCGCATGGCGACCTTGCTGTGGGATGCGCGTTTCAGCCTGCTGACGGCGTTGCTGGCCGGGTTCGGTCGGGCCGCCGCCGAAGTCGGCGCCGTCATGATCGTCGGCGGCAATATCGACGGCTTCACCCGCACCATGACCACGGCGGTGGCGCTGGAGACCTCCAAGGGCAATCTGCCGCTGGCGATGGGACTGGGACTGGTGCTGGTCGCGATTGTGCTGGCGATCAACGCCGCGGCCTGGGGAACGCGCATCTGGTCCGAACGGCAGGCGGGCTGACGATGCGCGCAACCGTCAGCGATCTCCCCCTGGTTCTCGACGGCGTCTCGCTGCAGGTGGGGGCCACCACCATCCTCGCTGGCTTGAGTCTTTCCATCACGCCGGGCGCACCGACGCTGATCGTCGGGCCGAACGGATCGGGCAAGACCAGTTTGCTGCGCCTGATGATGGGGCTCGCGGCGCCCACGGCCGGGCGGGTCAGTTGGGGAGGCCGGACCGGGAGCAAGCCGGTGCGGCGCGCCATCCTGTTTCAGCGCCCGGTGATGCTGCGCCGAACCGCCGCCGCCAATGTCGCCTATGCGCTGTCGCAGGCCGGCACGCCGCGCAACGAGCGTGCGGGGCGCGCCGCGGCGTTGCTGGAACGCGTCGGGTTGTCCGACCTGGGGCAGCGTCCGGCGCGAAAACTCTCGGGCGGCGAGCAGCAGCGGCTGGCGCTGGCCCGCGCGCTGGCGCGCGATCCGGAAATCCTGCTGCTCGACGAGCCCACCGCCAGCCTCGATCCGGCCGCGACCCGCGGCGTCGAGGAGATCGTGCTGATGGCAGCGCAATCCGGCATCAAGATCGTGATGGCCTCGCATGATCTCGGCCAGGTCCGGCGGCTCGCGGGCGAGGTGATGTTCATGGTACGCGGCAGCTTGCGCGAGCGCGCCGCCGCCGCCGATTTTCTCGACCGTCCATCGACCCCGGAAGCCACCGCGTTCTTGCGCGGCGATCTCGTGATCTGATTTCGACAACAGGAGCACACCATGGCATCTCGCTTTGCGTCATTTGCATCAGCCCTCGTGTTCGGCGTCCTCGCCGGTCTCGTATCGGCCGGCGCGCAGGATCGTTCCATCGTGGTGGCGTCCACCACCTCGACGCAGGATTCCGGGCTGTTCGGTTATCTGTTGCCGCTGTTCAAGGCCAAGGCCAACATCGACGTCAAAGTGATCGCGCAGGGTACCGGCCAGGCGCTCGACACCGCCCGGCGGGGCGATGCCGATGTGGTGTTCGTTCACGCAAAATCGCAGGAGGAGAAATTCGTCGCCGACGGATTTGGCGTCAAGCGATTCGACGTGATGTACAACGACTTCGTGCTGATCGGGCCGAAGAGCGATCCCGCCGGAATCAAGGGTACCAAGGACATCGTGGCGGGGCTGAAGGCGATCCAGGCCAAGGCCGCGCCGTTCGTCTCGCGCGGCGACAAGTCCGGCACCCATTCGGCCGAATTGGCGTTGTGGAAAGTGGCCGGCGTCGATATCGCCGCGACCAAAGGTCCCTGGTACCGCGAGATCGGACAGGGCATGGGCCCCGCGCTCAACACGGCCGGCGCCATGAACGGCTATGTGCTGGCCGACCGCGGCACCTGGATCTCGTTCAAGAACCGCGGCGACCTCGCGATCGCGGTCGAGGGCGACAGGCGGCTGTTCAATCAATACGGCCTCATCCTGGTGAACCCGGAAAAGTTTCCGAGCGTGAAGAAGGAATTCGGCCAGGCCTTCATCGACTGGCTGATCTCCACGGACGGCCAGGCCGCGATCGCCGCCTACCAGATCGACGGCCAGCAGCTGTTTTTCCCCAACGCGGAGAAGAAGGGGAGCTGACGAGTCGCACGCGGAACCCATCTCAAACGTCGCCCCGGCGAACGCCGGGACGACGTGAGATGGTTGCCAAGGCGACGATCTCTAGTCCACCATCGCCGACATGATCTCACCCCAGCGTCTGCCTGCTTCACTCACCCCGCTCGACGTCGCGCTTGCCGCCTTGACACGCGACCTCGCGCCGGTCGCGCCCACAGAGCTTCAGCTGACCGACGCTCTCGGCTGCATCGCGGCCCAGATGCCGCCGCTCAAGCCACATCCCCCGCATGACGTTGCCGCCGCCGATGGCTGGGCGCTGCGCGCCAACGACCTCGTCGGTGCGTCGTCCTATTCGCCGCTGCCGCTGGCGACATCGCCGGTCTGGGTCGAAGCCGGCGACCGTATGCCGGAGGCATGCGATTGTGTGCTCGATTCCGGTTCGGTCGATCAGTCAGGTCCGCTGGTTCAGGTATTGGCTGATTCGATACCCGGGCAGGGCGTTCGCCGGGCGGGGGGCGATATCGCCGGCGGAACCGCGGTCGCCGAGGCCGGGCGGCGCGTGCTGGCGCGCGAACTCCTGATCGCGCGGGCGGCGGGACTGCAGAAATTGAGCGTGCGCCGGCCGCGTGTGCGCGTCGTCAATGTTCCCGGGCCAGGCGAGTCGGTGACGGCGCATTTGATCGCCGAGGGCGCCCGCAAGGCGGGGACCGACGTCACCTGCGTCGTGGCCGCTTCCCGCGACACAGCCTCCATTGCGAAGGCGCTCGACACCGGCGGATGCGACCTGCTGCTGACGGTCGGCGGCAGCGGTGTCGGCCGCAGCGATGCGACCGTGACGGCGCTGGCGGAGCGTGGCGAACTGATCGCGCATGGCATCGCGTTGCAGCCCGGCCGTACCACCGCGGTCGGCCGAATCGACAAAACGCCGGTCATTGCGCTGCAGGGGGCGCCCGACCAGGCGTTCGCGGCGTGGTGGACGCTGGCGCTGCCGGTGCTCGACCTTCTGGCGGGTCGCCTTCCGCGCAAGTCGCTCAGGCTCCCGCTGCACCGCAAGATCGCCTCCGGCGTCGGCATCGCCGAAGTCGTGCTATTGCGGCGCGAGCACGGCGCCTGGGTGACGCTGGCGGTCGGTGAACTCTCGCTCGATGCCATTGCCCGTGCCGAGGCGTGGCTCGTGGTATCAGGCGGTGCAGAAGGCTTCGCTGCGGGCGCGCCGGTCGATGGCTATATGTTGCGGGAATGATAAAGAGTTGCCGCATGACCAATCCATTGCTGCCCCAAAGCCGCAAAGACGTGGAGCAGGACCAGTTCCTGACCATCCTGTCGCGCGAGGAGGCGCTGGCGCGTTTCGAAGCTGCACTGTTCCCGCGCCCTGTTCCCGCTGAACAGCGATCGCTGGCCGATGCACTCGGCTGCGCTCTGTCGCAGGACATCGTGGCGCCGATCGACGTGCCGCCGTTCGACCGTTCCAATGTCGACGGGTTTGCCGTGCGCTCCGCCGATCTCACTTCCGCCGGCGAAGCGACGCCGGTGCGGCTGATGCTCAACGACGAGGTGATCGCCTGCGGCGTCGCCCCGACTCGGCCGGTGCTGTCGGGCACCGCGACCTCGATTGCAACCGGCGGCCCGGTGCCGCGCGGCGCCGATGCCATCGTCATGGTCGAGCACACCCAGCCCGCGGGGGCGCGCGCGGTCGAGGTTCGCCGCGCCGCCTCGCCGGGGCAGTTCGTGTCCTATGCCGGCTCCGACATCGCGCGCGGCGAGAATCTGTTGCGCGCCGGCACCGTGATCGGCTCGCGCGAGATCGGCATGCTGGCCGCCTGCGGCATCGCGCAGGTGTCGGTAGCGCGCCGGCCGCGCGTCGCCGTCATCTCCACCGGCGACGAACTGGTGCAGCCGGGACAAAAGCTGCGGCCTGCCGCGATCTACGACACCAATGGCGCCATCGTCACCGCGGCCGTCAGCGAGAACGGCGGCGAAGCGCTTTTTCTCGGCGCCATCGCCGATGACGAGGCAAAGCTCGAAGCCGCGATGCGCGAAGCACTTGAAACCAGCGACATGCTGGTATTGTCCGGCGGCACCTCGAAAGGCGCCGGCGACGTCTCCCATCGCATCATCGCCCGACTCGGACAACCCGGCATCATCGCCCATGGCGTCGCGCTGAAGCCGGGAAAACCGCTGTGCCTTGCGGTCTGCGATGGCAAGCCGGTGGTGATCCTGCCGGGATTTCCGACCTCGGCTATGTTCACCTTCCACGACATGATCGTTCCGGTGCTGCGCCGGATGGCGGGCCTGCCGCCGCGCTCCGATGCCAAAGTGTTTGCAAATGTCCCGGTGCGGATCGCCTCGGAACTCGGCCGCACCGAATTCGTCATGGTGTCGCTGGTCGAAGGCGACAGCGGCCTGATCGCCTATCCCTCGGGCAAGGGAAGCGGGGCGATCACCTCGTTCGCGCAGGCCGACGGATTTTTGAAGATCGATGCGCTGGCCGACCAGATGCCCGCCGGCACCGCCGCCGAGGTGACGCTGTTCACGCCACATGTGCGGGTACCGGATCTCGTCATCATCGGCAGCCACTGCACCGGGCTCGATCTCGTCACCGCGCCGCTGGCGCGCGCGGGTGTCGTCGTGCGTTCGATCGCGGTCGGCAGCCTTGGCGGATTGGCGGCGGCCAAGCGCGGCGAATGCGATTTTGCGCCGATTCATCTGTTCGATGAACAGACCGAGAGCTACAACACGCCTTTCCTGTCGGATGGTCTCGAACTGGTGCCGGGCTGGCGGCGGATGCAGGGCATCGTGTTCCGGTCAGGTGATGCGCATTTCGAAGGCCTGAGCGCGCAGGACGCGGTGCGCGCCGCACTCGCCGACCCCGCCTGCATCATGGTCAACCGCAACCAGGGCGCCGGCACCCGCATCCTGATCGACCGGCTGCTCGGCGATATCAGGCCCGATGGTTACTGGAACCAGCCGCGCTCGCACAACGCCGTCGCCGCCGCTGTGGCGCAGGGCCGCGCCGACTGGGGCATGACCATCGCGCCCGTCGCCCATGCCGTGGGGCTCGGCTTTATTCCCTTTGCTGAAGAGCATTACGATTTTGCGCTGGTGACAGCGCGCAAGCAAAGGCCTGCGGTGCAGTCGTTCCTTTCGGCGCTGGCATCGGAGGAAGGGCATGCGGCGCTGACGGGGGCGGGGTTTCGGCCAGCGTGACGGGTTTTCCCGAATTCGGCTCGCGCTCGCAAGGGCTCAATTAAACGCCATGCCGCCATTGAGCATGATCGTCTGCCCGGTCATGTAGTCATTCCCGAGCACCATCAGCACCGCCTGCGCCACTTCGTCCGCCCGGCCCAGTCGTCCCAGCGGGATTCGGGCCGCCAGTTCCGGCCGGCCGCGCATCATGTCGGTTTCGATCAGCGACGGCGCTACCGCGTTGACGGTGATGCCTTCCTTCACCAGCCGCGCCGCATAGCTGCGCGTCAATCCCTCCATGCCGGCCTTCGATGCATTGTAGTGCATGCCGATCGCACCGGCGCCGCGCGCGGCGCCCGAGGAAATGTTGACGATGCGGCCCCATTGCTTTGCCCGCATCGCCGGCAGCACCGCTTGTGTACAAAGAAAAGCCGATTTCAGGTTGACTGCAATGGTGGTATCGAACTCGGCCTCGGTCAGTTCATCGATGCCGCGCACGATCGCGATGCCGGCATTGTTGACGAGAATGTCGATCGGGCCCAGCGCGAAAGCGACGTGATCGACCATTTCGGTAACGGCCGCGGCCTGTGAGACGTCTGCGGCCACCGCGATGGCGCGGCCGCCCCTGCTCTTGATGTCGGCCACCACCGCGTCGGCTTTCGCCGATCGCTCCAGGTAATTGACGGCGACGGCGGCGCCGGCCTCGGCCAGCGCCATCGCAATCGCGGCACCGATGCCGCGCGAACCGCCCGTCACAAGGGCTACGTGGCCGTTCAGGTTGGGCGTGATGGTCATGATCGAATTCCCTCCGCTTAAAAATCAACCTCCATCCAGCACCGCCAGCCGCTCGGCCTCGGCGATGTCGTCCATGGTGTTGGCGTTGAAGAAGGGATCGAGTTCATCTACCGGCCATTCCACCGTCGCGAGTCGGTAGCGCGCGGTCCAGCGATCGATCTTGCGGATGTCTTCCACAACCAGCGCGTGGCGAAGCTCTTCGCGCAGGGCCACGCTCCACAGTCCGATCACCGGATGCGACTGGCCGTCGGAAGCGGCCACCGCGAGTTGCGCGTCTTCCGCGATCCGCGCCGCATGCAGGCGCGCGACCAGGTCGCGCGGCAGGAACGGACAATCCGCCGCGGCACTCAGCATCCAGGCTACGTCAGGGCGGTTCGCCGCCGCCCAGTCGAGCGCCGCCAGGATACCGGCGAGCGGCCCGGGAAAATCGGCGACGCCGTCGGGAATGACCGGCAAACCAAAACTGGCGAAACGTGCCGGATCGCCGTTGGCGTTGAGGATCAGCCCGTCGCATTGCGGTTTCAGGCGCGCGATCACGCGATCGAGGATGGTGCGGCCGCCGATCTGGCGCATCGGCTTGTCGCCGCCGCCCATCCGCCGCGCGAGACCGCCGGCGAGCAGCACGCCCGGAATCTTATTCGTCACTTTCACCGCCCTTGCGCTTGTGCCGCGCGGATTCCTCCGCGACGAAAGCGAGATTTTGGTCGTAGACGATACGGTCCTGGCCTGCCAGCGCAATGAAGCGCTTGCCCTTCGCGCGCCCGACCAGCGTCAGCCCGACCTGCCGTGCGAGATCGACGCCCCAGGCCGTGAAGCCGGAACGCGACACCAGAATGGGAATTCCCATCCGCACCGTCTTGATCACCATTTCGGAGGTCAGCCGTCCGGTGGTGTAGAGGATCTTGTCGGCGGGATCGACGCCGTGACGGAACATCCATCCCGCGATCTTGTCGACGGCGTTGTGGCGGCCGACATCCTCGGTGTAGCAGACCGGTTCGCCCTCTCTGCACAACACGCAGCCATGGATCGCGCCGGCCTCCAGATAGAGCGAGGGCATGGTATTGATGGCATGCGTCATCCGGTAGAGCCAGGAAGTGCGCAACTCCGCCTCCGGAAGGGCCACGCTTTCCACGGCCTCCAGCAAATCGCCGAACGCGGTGCCCTGGGCGCAGCCCGAGGTCTGCGTGCGTTTCTTCAGCTTCGCTTCGAAATTGGTGTGATGCTCGGTGCGCACCACGACCACCTGGAGGTCGTCGTCATATTCGACCTCGGTGACCACGTCGTCGTATTTCAGCATGTTCTGGTTGAGCAGATAGCCGAGCGCCAGATATTCCGGATAATCGCCGATCGTCATCATGGTGACGATCTCCTGTGCGTTCAGGTACAGCGTCAGCGGCCGTTCCACCGGCACGTTGATCTCGACCACAGCCCCGGTCTGGTCGGTCCCGGCGACGCGTTCGGTCAGCCTGGGGTCGCCGGGATTCGGGACAATCAGGGGGACGGGGGCTTTGTCGATCTTCATCATGGGCGGCAGGCTAGCATGACATTTCAGATTGGCCGATATAAAGCATCTGACAGCAGAGGCGAAATAGGTCTAACCACGTCATTGCGAGCGCAGCGAAGCAATCCATCGTGCCGCACAAAGAAGGAATGGATTGCTTCGTCGCAAGTGCTCCTCGCAATGACCGGGTTCCGGGCCGCAGCGGAGAATATGATGAAGGTGATTGGCCTCGCCGGGTGGAGCGGCGCTGGCAAGACCACGCTCCTGAGCCGGGTTATCCCCCATTTGCTCGACGAGGGCCTGCGCGTTTCCGTGATAAAACACGCCCATCATGCGTTCGATGTCGATGTTCCCGGCAAGGATTCCTGGCGGCACCGCGAGGCCGGTGCCGCCGAAGTGCTGGTATCCTCCGGCAAGCGATGGGCCCTGATGCACGAACTGCGCGGGGCTTCCGAGCCGCTTCTGCCGGAATTGCTGGCCAAGATGTCGCGGGTCGATCTGGTGGTGGTCGAGGGCTTCAAGTCCGAGCCGCATCGCAAGATCGAGGTGCATCGGCTGGCCAATGGCAAGCCGATGCTGTTCCCGGACGATCCCGCCATATCGGGCATCGCCTCCGACACGGAGTTGAACACCGAGCTGCCGGTGGTCCATCTCGATGACATCCCCGCGATCGCCGCTATGATGCGGAAATTCGCGGTCTCCGTCGAGGACGTGCTGGCCGCAAGCGCGATCGAAAGCTAGGAAGCAGGATGGCGCAACTGTCCGACGATTGCTTTGCCTTTGGCGGGCCGATGATGTCGGTCGATGAGGCCGTTGGCATCATCGCCGCGCGCGTGAGCGCGGTGCCTGAGGTCAATGCCATTTCGCTCGGTGAAGCCGATGGGCGCATTCTCGCCCGCGATGTCAGGGCGCCGCTGCCGCTGCCGCCGTTTACCAATTCCGCCGTCGATGGCTATGCCGTGCGCGGCGACGATCTTCCGCATGGCAAGGAGCAGCCGTTCCGGATCGCCGGCCGCGTTCAGGCCGGCGCGCCGGCCGACGAAGCGATCCAGCCGGGTCAGGCGGTTCGGATTTTTACCGGCGCGCCGATGCCCGAAGGCGCCGATACCGTGTTCATGCAGGAAGATGTCCGCATCGATGATTCCGGCAGGGTGGTGCTCCCGGCCGGCTTGAAGCCCGGCGCCAATGTGCGTCCCGCCGGCGAGGACATCGCCCTGGGCCATGCCGCGCTCAAGAAGGGAAGCCGGCTGCGGCCGCAGGACGTGGCGCTTGCCGCCGCCTTTGGCCTCACCCATCTCGATGTCCGGCGACGCCTTCGCGTTGCGGTGTTCTCCACCGGCAACGAACTGGTTTCGCCGGGCAGTCCGCGCGCGGCTTCACAGCTGTTCGATTCCAACCGCTTCATGCTGACGGCGATGCTGGCGCGGCTCGGCTGCGATGTCAGCGATCTCGGCATCATCAGGGACGATCGCGCCGCGCTGACGGATGGCCTGAAGAAGGTCGCCGATGCCCACGATCTGATCCTGACCACCGGCGGCGTCTCCACCGGCGAAGAGGATCACGTCAAGGCCAGCGTCGAAAGCGCTGGATCACTGGTGCTGTGGCGGATGGCGATCAAGCCCGGCCGCCCCGTCGCGATGGGCATCATCGGCGGCACGCCGCTGATCGGACTGCCGGGCAATCCGGTGGCGAGTTTTGTCACCTTCGTGCATGTGGTGCGGCCGACCGTGCTGGCGCTGATGGGCGCCGCGCAGCAGCCATTGCTGCCGATGCCGGTCCGGTCCGCCTTCGCCTACAGGAAGAAAATCGGCCGCCGCGAATATGTCCGGGTGAACTTGCGCCAGGGCGACGGCGACGTGCTCGAGGTGATAAAGTTCCCGCGCGAGGGCGCGGGATTGCTGTCGTCGCTGGTCGATACCGATGGCCTGGTCGAACTCGGCGAGGAAGTGACGCAGGTCGAGCCGGGACAGACGGTCGGGTTTCTGTCCTATGCGAGCCTGCTGTAGGGTGGGCAAAGGCGCTCTTTGCGCCGTGCCCAGCACGTCGCAGCGTCGTCGTGGACACGACGACGCGTCGCGCATTCGCGCGCCATCGGCTTTGCCCACCTTGCGGACTACGGCGTTGACGATGCGGTCCCGCTTCGCCATGTTCGCGGGATGAGCCAGACCATACTCGATCTCACCGGCCTGAAATGTCCGTTGCCGGCGCTGAAGACGCGCAAGGCGCTGAAGTCGGTGAAACCCGGCGACGTCCTGGAAGTTCACTGCACCGATCCGCTGTCGGTGATCGACATCCCGAACCTGATCCGGGAGACCGGCGACAAGGTCGAGATATCGGAGCGAAACGAGCAGCGGATCGTGTTCCTGATCGAGAAGGCACGATTGGATACGCCGGGACCTTTGTCTTGATCGACAAACTCGAACTGCTGCTGGCGCTGGCCAGGGAACGGCACTTCGGCCGCGCCGCGGAAGCCTGCGGCGTCACCCAGCCGACGATGTCGACCAGCCTGAAGCAGCTCGAGGAAATCCTGGGGGTGATGCTGGTGCAGCGTGGCTCGCGCTTCGTCGGCTTCACGCCCGAGGGAGAGCGCACGCTGGACTGGGCGCGCCGCATCGTCGGCGACGTGCGCGGCATGCGCGAGGAAATCAATGCGCTCAAGGCCGGACTGTCGGGCGAAATCCGGATTGCGGCGATACCGACAGTGCTGGGCATGGTGGCGTCGCTGACCACGCCGTTCAGGGCCCGTCACCCCCATGTGCGCTTTCGCATCGTGTCCTGCACGTCGATCGAGGTGCTGGGACTGCTGGAGAATCTCGAGGTCGATGCCGGCCTGACCTATCTCGACAACGAGCCGCTCGGCAAGGTGCGTTCCGTTCCGCTCTATGACGAGAGCTATCGCCTGATCACCGCCCCGGACAGTCAATTCGGGGACCGCGATCAGGTGACCTGGAAGGAGGTGGGAGAGGTGCCGCTCTGCCTGCTCACGCCCGACATGCAGAACCGTCGCATCATCGACCGCGCGTTGCTGGAGGCAGGGACCGAAGCGAAACCCTCCCTGACGTCGAATTCGATCATTGTGCTCTACACCCATGTGAAGACCGGACGCTGGGCCAGCGTGATGCCGGCCAGGCTCGCCGACACCCTCGGACTGTCGGATGCCGTCAGGGCAATCCCGATTGTCGATCCCAAAGTGACCTACAGGATCGGACTTGTGGTTCCGTTGCGCGATCCGATGACGCCGATGGTCGCGGCCTTGGTCCAGACTGCCCGTGAAGTCGCGCCGACGCTCGCCGACTGAGCCGCGCGCCCCGTTCAATTTCGAATCCGTATCGATCGATTGCGATCCTTGATCGATACGCATTCCCTATCGCTGCACGGGACAGCTTTATTGATCTTTGGAATAATTCTCGCTCTCATCGCCGTGCAGATTTCTTCTTGGCATGTGGTATGCCACCAACTAAAGTTGCAATAACAGAGCTGCAAGAGCGGGATTGATAATGAGCCACGACGTCCAGACAGTCCGCTCGTTCGATCATCCCGGCGCGGGCCGCAAGCGGGCCAAGTCTACTCCCAAGGGCCGTCAGATCGATCCCCGGGCCGCGGAAGAGATCGCGCTTCTGCTGGGAGACCGGCCGCGGCGGCGCGATCTGCTGATCGAGCATCTGCACCTGATCCAGGATAACTATCGGCAGATTTCCGCGGCCCACCTCGCCGCGCTCGCCGACGAGATGAAGCTGGCCTTCGCCGAAGTGTTCGAGACCGCGACCTTCTATGCGCATTTCGACGTGGTGAAGGAGGGCGAGCCTGACATCGCTCCGCTGACCATCCGGGTCTGCGATTCCCTGACTTGCGCCATGCTGGGCGCGGAAGAACTGCTAAACGGGTTGCAGACCTCGGCAGGCCCGGGCATTCGCGTGGTGCGCGCGCCCTGCGTCGGCCGTTGCGACGCCGCGCCGGTGGCCGAGGTCGGCCATCACTTCGTCGATCGCGCCACGGTGGCGGACGTGCTGGCAGCGGCGAAGGCCGGCGACACCCACGCGCATCTGCCCGACTATGTCGGCTACGATGCTTACGTCGCCGGCGGCGGCTACAGGCTGCTCAATCGGCTGCGCTCCGGCGAATTGAAAAAAGAAGATCTGTTGAAATCGCTCGACGACGCATCCTTGCGCGGGCTCGGCGGCGCGGGATTTCCGACGGGACGAAAGTGGCGCGCCGTACTCGGCGAGCCCGGTCCGCGGCTGATGGCGATCAACGGCGACGAGGGCGAACCCGGCACCTTCAAGGATCGCATCTATCTGGAAACCGATCCGCATCGCTTCATCGAGGGCATGCTGATCGGCGCCCATGTCGTGGAAGCGGCTGACGTCTATATCTACCTTCGCGACGAATATCCGGCGAGCCGCGAAATTCTCGCCCGCGAAATCGCAAGGCTGCCGCCGGGCGGGCCGGTGCTGCACCTGCGCCGCGGCGCCGGCGCTTATATCTGCGGCGAGGAATCCTCGCTGCTGGAGAGCATCGAGGGCAAGCGCGGCCTGCCCAGGCACAAGCCGCCATATCCATTCCAGGTCGGGCTTTTCGGCCTGCCGACGCTGATCAACAATATCGAGACGTTGTGGTGGGTTCGCGACGTCATTGAGCAGGGCGCGGACTGGTGGAAGAGCCATGGCCGCAACGACCGCCACGGCCTGCGCAGCTATTCGGTGTCGGGGCGCGTGAAAAATCCCGGCATGAAGCTGGCGCCGGCCGGCGTCACGGTGCGCGAGCTGATCGACGAATTCTGCGGCGGCATGGCCGACGGACATCGATTCCACGCCTATCTGCCGGGCGGCGCCTCCGGCGGTATTCTGCCGGCGTCGATGGACGATATCCCGCTCGATTTCGGCACGCTGGAAAAATACGGCTGCTTCATCGGTTCCGCCGCGGTCATCATCCTGTCGGAGCAGGACAGCGTGAAGGGCGCGGCACTCAACTTGATGCGTTTCTTCGAGGACGAGAGCTGCGGTCAGTGCACGCCCTGCCGGGTCGGCACCCAGAAGGCGGCGCTGCTGATGCAGAATCCGGTGTGGAACCGGGCATTGCTCGACGAATTGAGCCAGGCGATGCGCGATGCCTCGATCTGCGGCCTTGGCCAGGCGGCCTCGAATCCGCTGACCACGGTAATGAAATATTTCCCCGACGAGTTCAAGGAAGCGGCGGAATGACGAAGATCCAGTTTGAACTCGATGGCCGGCAGGTCGAGGCGGTCAACGGCGAGACCATCTGGCAGGTCGCCAAGCGCCAGGGCCGCGAGATTCCGCATCTGTGCCATTCGCCCGAGCCGGACTACCGGCCCGACGGCAATTGCCGCGCCTGCATGGTCGAGATCGAGGGCGAACGGGTGCTGGCGGCGTCCTGCAAGCGCACGCCCAGCGTCGGCATGAAGGTGAAATCGGAAAGCGCGCGCGCGGTCGCGGCGCAGAAGATGGTGATGGAATTGCTGGTCGCCGACCAGCCGGCGCGCGCCACCTCGCACGATCCCGATTCGAAATTCTGGCGCTGGGCCGAAAAGATCGAGGTGACCGAAAGCCGCTTTCCGGCGGCCGAGCGATGGCATGGCGACAGCAGCCATCCCGCGATGAGCGTCAACCTGGATGCCTGCATCCAGTGCGGCCTGTGCGTGCGCGCCTGCCGCGAGGTCCAGGTCAACGACGTGATCGGAATGGCCTATCGCAGCCACGAATCCAAGATCGTGTTCGACTTCGACGATCCGATGGGGGATTCGACCTGCGTCGCCTGCGGCGAATGCGTGCAGGCCTGTCCGACCGGCGCGCTGATGCCGTCCGTCATGCTCGACGAGAACCAGACCCGCACGGTCTATGCCGACCGCAAGGTGGACTCGCTGTGCCCGTTCTGCGGCGTCGGCTGCCAGGTCACCTACGAGGTCAAGGATGAGAAGATCATCTATGCCGCGGGCCGCGACGGCCCGGCCAATCACAACCGGCTCTGCGTCAAGGGCCGTTTCGGTTTCGACTACATTCATCATCCGCATCGTCTGACAAAGCCGCTGGTGCGGTTGCCCAACGTGAAGAAGGACGCCAACGACCAGGTCGACCCCGCCAATCCCTTCACGCATTTCCGCGAAGCCTCCTGGGAGGAGGCGCTGGACATCGCCGCGCAAGGCCTCGTCAGGATCCGCGACGGCAAGGGCGCCAAGGCGCTGGCCGGCTTCGGCTCGGCGAAAGGGTCGAACGAGGAAGCCTATCTGTTCCAGAAGCTGGTGCGCACCGGCTTCGGCTCCAACAATGTCGATCACTGCACCCGGCTGTGCCACGCCTCGTCGGTGGCCGCACTGATGGAAGGTCTCAACTCCGGCGCGGTGTCGGCGCCGTTCGCCGCTGCCATGGATGCCGAGGTCATCATCGTGATCGGCGCCAATCCGACCGTGAATCACCCGGTCGCGGCCACCTTCATCAAGAACGCCGCAAAGAAGGGCGCCAGGCTGATCGTGATGGATCCGCGGCGGCAGACGCTGTCGCGCCACGCCCACATGCATCTGCAGTTCAAGCCGGGCGCCGACGTTGCGATGCTCAATGCGATGCTCCACACCATCATCACCGAGGGGCTGACCGACCAGCAATACATCGCCGGCTATACCGAGGGTTTCGACGACCTCGAGGAACGCATCAAGGATTTTCCGCCGGAGAAAATGGAGCCGATCTGCGGGATTCCGGCCGAGACCTTGAAGGAAGTTGCGCGAATGTATGCGCGCTCGCGCGCCTCGCTGATCTTCTGGGGCATGGGTATCAGCCAGCATATCCATGGCACCGACAATGCGCGCTGCCTGATCGCGCTGGCGCTGGTCACCGGCCAGATCGGGCGTCCCGGCACCGGGCTGCATCCGCTGCGCGGCCAGAACAACGTGCAGGGCGCTTCCGACGCCGGCCTGATCCCGATGTTCCTGCCGGACTACCAGCCGGTCGGGCGCACCGACCTGCGCCAGCCGTTCGAAAAACTCTGGGATCAGGAGCTCGATCCGGTGCGCGGCCTTACCGTGGTCGAAATCATGAACGCGATCCATGCCGGCGAGATAGCGGGCATGTATATCGAGGGCGAGAACCCCGCGATGTCGGATCCCGATCTGCATCATGCGCGCGGGGCGCTGGCAAAACTCGAGCACCTGGTGGTGCAGGATCTGTTCGTCACCGAGACCGCGTTCCATGCCGACGTGATCCTGCCGGCCTCGGCCTTCGCGGAGAAATCCGGCACCTTCACCAATACCGACCGCCGCGTGCAGCTGGCGCGCGAGGTGATCAGGCCGCCGGGCGACGCGCGGCAGGATCTGTGGATCATCCAGGAAATTGCCAAGCGGATGGGCCTCGACTGGCGCTATGACGGGCCGGCCGATGTTTTCACCGAAATGACGCAGGTGATGCCGTCGCTGAAGAACATCACCTGGGAGCGGCTGGTGCGCGAGGGCGCGGTGACCTATCCGGTCGACGATCCGCATCTGCCCGGCAACGAGATCATCTTCACCACGGGATTCCCGACCGCCAGCGGCCGCGGCAAGATCGTGCCGGCGCATGTGATCGCGCCCGACGAAGTGCCCGACGCCGAATATCCGATGGTGCTCTCGACCGGGCGTGTGCTCGAACACTGGCACACCGGCTCGATGACGCGGCGCTCCCAGGTGCTCGACCAGATCGAGCCGGAAGCGGTCGCCTTCATGTCGCCCAAGGACATGCGGCGGCTGAAGGTCTGGCCCGGCGACAGAGTGCGTCTGGAGACCCGCCGCGGCGCCGTCGAGATCAAGGTGCGCTCCGATCGCGATGTGCCGGAGAACATGGTGTTCATGCCGTTCTGCTACGCGGAGGCCGCGGCCAATCTGCTGACCAACCCGGCGCTCGATCCGTTCGGCAAGATCCCCGAATTCAAGTTCTGCGCCGTGCGCGCCGAACGCGCCGAGGTTCAGGTCGCGGCGGAGTAGGCCGCGAAATCAAGGGCGTCACTTGCGCTCCTGAAGGGCTCTTGTTCTTTTGACGGCGTTTCCTAGCGAACCTGGTTAGCCTCGCTGATATCGAGTATCCGCAGGCGCTGCCGGCTCGCTTTCGCGTCGATCAGCATTCGCCCGGCCCAGCGGTAGACGTTCCATTCGCGGACCTGCTGGCGCATCAGCCGCATGCGTTCCTGTTGCTCGTGGCCGGGCATTCGAAGTGCGGTGTCCAGCGCCGCCGACATCTCGTGGGTGTTGTACGGATTGACGATCAGCGCCTCGGACAATTCGCGCGAGGCTCCGGTGAAACTGGACAGCACCAGAACTCCCTTCTCGTCGTCGCGCGCCGCTACGAATTCCTTGGCGACCAGGTTCATGCCGTCGTGCAGGCTGCTGACGATGCAGACGTCGGCCGCCCTGAACAGCCTGAAAACATCGGCGGCCTCGTGATGCCGGATCAGCAGAACGACCGGTTGCCATGAATCGTCGCCGTGCCGCGCATTGATGTCCCCGGCCAGCGCCACGGCCTCGCTCTGCAATGTACTGTAGCTCGCAAGCTTGCTCCGGGTCGGGGCCGCCACCTGGAGAAACGTGAATCGGCGTTTCCAGGCGGGATCGCGCGTCAGCAGGTCGTCCACCGCCTTCATGCGATCGAGAATCCCCTTGGTGTAGTCGAAGCGCTCGATCCCGACCGCAAGCTTGACGTCCGCCGCGAGCCCGAGCGATTCGCGCACCTGGGAGCGGCACAGGTCTATCGAGGGCTGGCCGGCGAGCGCCTTCGGCGGCCATTCGATTGAAATCGGGTAGGCCCTCACCATCGTCTCATGGCCGCCCGAGGTGACCGTTGCATGCTCCCGATCGATGCGGCTTTCGACGAAGCGGTCGACCGTCTCGAAGAAATTGTTGCAATGGAACTGGGTGTGAAATCCCAGGATCGTGCTGCCCAGCAGCCCGTCGATGATGCGCTCCTTCCAGGGGCAGATGCTGAATGTCTCCGCGTTGGGCCACGGGATATGCCAGAACGTGATGATCGTGGCCCGCGGCAGACGCTGCCGGATCATCCGGGGCGCTAGGGCGAAATGGTAGTCCTGGACCAGAACGATCGGATCCGGGGTCCGGGCCTCCTGGACCACGGCCTCGGCGAATCGCTGGTTGATTGCCTCATACTGCCGCCAGTCGGCTTCGCGAAACTGCGGCCGCACGAACGCAATGTGGCACAACGGCCAGAGGCCTTCATTGGCAAAACCGTAGTAGTAGCCGTCCTGCTCCTCATCCGAAATCCAGATTCGCCGCAACGTGTAGGAAGGCGCGTCTGGCGGGACACGGATCTTGTCGTCATGGTCGACCGTCTCCCGGTCGGCATTGCCGCTGCCATGCGCGATCCAGGTGCCGCCGCAGGCCCGAATCACCGGCTCGAGCGCCGACACCAGGCCGCTGGCCGGTGTCTGCAGCGAAATCTCGCCGTTCTCCCGATTGTGGATATAGGGCTCGCGGTTGGAAATGACGAGCACCTCGACATCGGGCAATGTCTTGCGCAACAGTTCCTGCAGCGCGGCTGGCGACCAGTCGATCTGTCTTGACGTGATGGTTTCACGACCGATCTCGATTTCTCCCAGCAGCTTCTTGATCTGATGATCGATCGCGGATCGGTCGCGCGCCTGCGGCGACAAGACGGCGCCGGATCGAACCTCCTCGACGGCGCGGCGCAATGACGTCATCCAGCCGCGCAGCATCACGACGACGAACACCGCGGCGACGCCGGCGATGGCGATGGCTATTCCGGCCAGGGCAGCGACCACAAAGCCATGGGCTTCGCCCGAACGGGTATCGATGAAGCTGAGATCGTGGAGGACGAGCAGATAGGCCTTCTGATTGCGCTCCACGATCGGGAAGGTGCCGACGAGGATACGCCGTCCGTCGTTGAAGATGGTGGAGAAGCTCTCGGCTTCCGATCGCGCAACCTTGTCGCAGGAGAATGTCGCCGGCATCAGCTTGGTGGGATTGATCAGTCGGCCCGATTCGTCGCAAAGGGCGACCGCCAGAATCCTGTCATCCAGGGCGACATTTTCGAAAATGGCCGCCAGCCGGGACGTATCGCCGTCCGCGATCGCCCGCACCATCGAGTTTTGAATGGCCTTGTAAACGAGGCGCGAACGGGCCTCCACATCGCTGCGCGACCACTGTTCAACCAGCCGTGTCGAAAATGGGGCAATTGCGAGCGCAAGCACGGCGATCACCGCGAATCCCAAACCGATATACTTGACGGGCCTGGCTATTCGATAAAGCATTGCAAGCCCCCCCCCGGGCGAGGCACGAGGCCCCGAAGCCAAATTGTTACTGCGCCGCACCCCATGAAAAGCGCAGTACCATCACTGTCAAGCCGTTAGTCGGCAGATGGAACTTTCGTCCGCCGCGCCCATTGCTTTCAGCAACCGGGAGAATCGACATGGCTCGAAAATATTCGAAGAAGGCCTCCGCCAAGGTCGCTCGCGCGCTGAAGAAGCGCAAGGCCGGGATGCTGAAGAGCGGCCGCTCTGGCAAGAAGGTCAAGAGCCGCAAGCAGGCAATCGCGATCGGTCTCTCCGAGGCGCGGGCGGAAGGCAAGAAGGTCCCGAAGAAGGCCGCCAAGAAACGCAAGACGGCGAAGAAGACCGCGAAGAAGCGCAAGACGAAGGCCGGAAAGAAGTAGCGGGAATCGCGACTTCGTCGTTGCGAGCGGAAAATCCCAGCATCGGCGAGTTGTTATCCGGTCTTGCGCGCCCGCGCCGTAGAACGGTGCGCTTTCTTGGCCGTGCGGCGGGGCGCCGCCCGGCGCGTCGGGGCATGGCGGCCCGGTTTCGCCGATCCCTTGCCGCCCTTCAGGCTCTGCTTCAGCGCGTCCATCAGGTTGATGACGTTGTCCCGCTTCTCCCCGGGCTCGGCGACCTTGACCGGCTTGCCGGCGGCCTTGCGTTTCACCAGCGACTTCAACGCAGTTTCATATTCGTCCTTGAACTTCGATGGATCGAAATGCGCGGCCTTGCTGTCGAGGATGTGGCTCGCCAGTTCGATCATGTCCTTCGATATCTTCGGAGTCTTGATGTCCTCGAAATAGTCAGCCTCGTCGCGCAGTTCGTAGGGATAGCGCAGCGTGGTGCCGAGCAGCCCCTTGCCGAGCGGTTCGATCGCGATGATGTGCTCGCGGTTGGTCAATACGATGCGCGCCAGCGCGACGCGGTCCTGGTCCTTCATGGCGTCGCGGATCACCGCAAACGCGTCGGCACCCGCCTTGCCGTCCGGCGCGATGTAATAGGGATTGTTGAGATAGCGCTTGTCGATCTCGTCCCGAGGCACGAAACTGTCGATGTCGATGGTGTGGTTGCTGTCGATCTGGACCGCCTCCAGCTCCTTCTTTTCGATCTCGACATACTCGCCCTTTTTCAACTCGTAGCCGCGACCCTTCTGCTCGCTTTCGACGATGTCGCCGGTCTCGGCGTCGACCATCTGCTGCTTTAGCCGGTTGCCGGTTTCCCTGTTGATCATGTGAAAGCGGGTCTTCTCAGATGACGTCGAGGCCGGATAGAGCAGGACCGGGCATGACACGAGAGAAAGCTTCAGGGAGCCTTTCCAGTAGGCGCGAGGCGGGGCCATGTTCTCTCCAACCCGTTATGTGTGCGGGAAAATTCGCGCAAAAGCATTCGGGAACTTCAACGGCAATTGAGGGTTTTGGTTCCAGGCTCTAAGGTTGTGCGAGGGTGTAACCGCGTTGCGTGGGATTTGATCGTGTCACTGAGGAATTTGTCGACCTATCGCAAGATGCGGGATTTCGAGAAGACCGCGGAGCCCTCGGGAGATGCCGGGGTCTCGCCGTCGAAGCGCCGGCGTTTCGTCATCCAGAAGCATGACGCCACCCGGCTGCATTACGACCTGCGGCTGGAGTTCGACGGCGTCTTCAAATCCTGGGCCGTGACCAAAGGTCCCTCGCTCGATCCGCACGACAAGCGGCTGGCGGTGGAGGTGGAAGACCATCCGCTCGATTACGGCGATTTCGAAGGGACCATTCCGAACGACCAGTATGGCGGCGGCACCGTTCAGCTTTGGGATCGCGGCTACTGGGATTCCGACGATCCCGAGCGTGGCTTCAGGAAGGGCGACCTGAAATTCACGCTGGAAGGCGAAAAGCTCCATGGCAGCTGGGTGCTGGTGCGGATGCGCCACGACCGCAATGGCGGCAAGCGCACCAACTGGCTGTTGATCAAGCATCGCGACGATTTCGCCAGGGAAGGCAAGGCCAACAACATCCTCGAGGCCGATCGATCGGTCGCTTCGGGCCGATCGATGGACCAGATCGCCGCCGGCAAGGGCAGGGCGCCAAAACCGTTCATGCTGGCGAAGGCCGGCCGCGGCAAGGCCGACGCGGTATGGAATTCCAACCGGGGCGATGCCGCCGAGGCACGCGCGACGAACAGGAAAGCGGCGTCGCGACCCGCTAAGGCATTGTCGTCGGCGAAATCCGCCAAGGGCAGGAAAGCCGCGATACCGGAGTTTGTCGCGCCGCAGCTCTGTACCCTGGTCGACCGCCCGCCCAACGGCGAGGGCTGGTGCCACGAGATCAAGTTCGACGGCTACCGCGTTCAATTGCGGGTCGAGGGCGGCGAGGCCGCGCTGATGACCCGCAAGGGGCTGGACTGGAGCGACAAGTTCAAGGCCATCGCGGAGGCGGGCAGTGCCCTGCCCGATGCCCTGATCGACGGCGAGATCGTGGCGCTCGACCACAATGGCGCACCCGAATTTTCCACGCTGCAAGCGGCCATCTCGGACGGCAAGACCGACGATCTCATCTTCTTTGCATTCGACCTGCTGTTTGCCGGCGGCGAGGATCTCCGCGCGCTGCCGCTCATCGAGCGAAAAGCGCACCTGAAGAAGCTGCTGGAGGCCCGGAAAGGCAAGAGCAGTCAGATCCGCTATGTCGAGCATTTCGAGAGCGGCGGCGACGCCATCCTGCAGTCGGCCTGCAAGCTGTCGCTGGAAGGCATCGTCTCCAAGAAACTCGACGCCCCCTATCGCTCCGGCCGCTCCGATAACTGGACCAAGGCAAAATGCCGGGCCGGACATGAAGTGGTGCTGGGCGGTTGGAAAACCACCAACGGCAAATTCCGTTCGCTGATGGCCGGCGTCCATCGTGGCGATCATCTCGCCTTCGTCGGCATGGTCGGCACCGGTTTCGGCCAGGACACGGTGCGGCGAATCATGCCGGAACTGAAGGCGGCGGCTTCGGACCAGAGTCCGTTCGGCGGCAAGAATGCGCCGAGGAAGACCCGCGACGTGCATTGGCTGAAGCCGGACCTCGTCGCCGAAATCGAGTTCGCCGGCTTCACCGGCGACGGCAACATACGGCAGGCATCGTTCAAAGGGCTGCGTCAGGACAAGCCGGCCGATGAGGTGGAGGCGGAGAAGCCGGCCATGACCGGAATCGCCCGGCCGGCCGGGAAAGCCGGGGCCAAAGCCGGCAAGGCGAAGGCACGTCCGGCGTCCGCCGCGACGAAATCCGCCGAGGTGATGGGCGTCGTCATTTCAAAGCCCGAAAAGGAGCTGTGGCCGGATGCCGGCGACGGCGAGGGCGTGACCAAGCTCGATCTCGGCCGGTACTTCGAGGCGGTTGGCGGCTGGATGATCGGCCATCTGAAGGGGCGGCCGTGCTCGGTGGTTCGCGCCCCCGACGGCATCGGCGGCGAAACCTTTTTCCAGCGCCATGCGATGCCGGGGACGTCGAACCTACTGGAACTGGTCAAGGTCTCCGGCGACCGCAAGCCCTATCTGCAGATCGACCGGGTCGAGGGTCTCGCGGCAGTGGCTCAACTCGGTGGCCTGGAATTGCACCCGTGGAATTGCGCGCCGGATGCGCCCGACGTCCCGGGACGGCTGGTGTTCGATCTCGATCCCGCGCCGGAGGTTGAATTTTCGGAGGTGATCGAGACCGCCAAACAAATGCGGCAGCATCTCGCGGCCCTTGGCCTCGAGAGCTTCTGCAAGACCACCGGCGGCAAGGGACTGCATGTGGTGACGCCGCTGGCTTACGGCGCCAGGGATAAGGTGACGTGGAAAGAGGCAAAAGCCTTCGCGCAGGGTGTCTGCCAGTGGATGGCGAACGAAGAGCCCGAGCGCTATTTGCTCAACATGTCGAAGAAGCTGCGCAAGGGAAAGATTTTTCTCGATTATCTGCGCAACGATCGCACGGCCACCGCCGTGGCGGTGCTTTCGCCGCGGGCGCGCGCCGGCGCCACCGTCTCGATGCCGCTGACCTGGGCGCAGGTGCGCGGTGATCTCGATCCGAAACGCTACACGGTGCGTACGGTGCCGGGACTGCTGGCGAAAACAAAGGCCTGGAACGGCTATGACGCCGCCGCGTCATCGATCAAGGCCGCCATGAAGAAACTGGCGGAGAAGGTCTAGAAGCGTCATTCCGGGGCGCGCGCAGCGCACCCCGGCATCTCATGTCAGGAATCTCTGGATTCCGGGTTCGCGAGTTTCACTCGCGCCCCGGAATGACGAGAATAGCTCAGAGCTTCCCGAGCAGAAGCAGGATCAGCAGGACGACGATGATGAGGCCGAGGCCGCCGCCGCCGTAATAGCCGGTGCCGTAGAACGGGCCGCCACCGATGCCGCTGAAACCGCCGAGCAAGGCAATAACGAGAATAATGAGAATGATCGTACCGATTGACATGTTGTGTCTCCTCAGCCCGGCAGTGGGCACTGTTGCTCTGCCTTCAGCCGAAAAAACAAACGGGAACTCATAAAGTTCCACATTTGAAACACGCAAAATCGGCTCGCCCTTCCATTCGAACGATGTGGAATTACATGCGTTCAGTGAGCTGGAGAGCCTGAAAATGTCTGCACCGCTGGTGGTTTCGATCCCGCATCGCCTCGGCCGCGAAGAAGCAGCCCGCCGCCTCAAGACGGGGCTGACGCGGGCCGCGTCGAGTGTGCCGGTGCTGAAAGTCGATGAGGAGAAGTGGGAGCAGGATCGCATGATCTTCCGCATCCGCGCGCTCGGGCAGGCGGCGTCAGGTCATCTCGATGTCGCCGACGATCATGTCAGGCTGGAAGTGACCTTGCCCTGGCTGCTGCAGCGTTTTGCCGAAGCCGCCCAGATCGCCATCAGGAAACGCGGCACGCTACTGCTCGACAAAAAGGGATGATGCATTGCGGTTGCCGCAGCGCACCATCAAAGAACTTGTCGCGGCCTGTTTTCATAAACTTGTCGGTAACCGGATCTGCGCAGAATTCAATCTTGCGGGAGAAGGGAACCGACCATGGTCGGCACAACATCCGCAAGGCCGTCCGGCCGTCGATCCCGGGCGGCCTTCCGCGTTCAGGATACCTCTCCACGAAGCCGTTTTCGCGCCGGCTTCGAGACTCCCTGAAATCCTGCTTTCATCACCGCGACCGGCAGGTGCTGGAACAGCAGGGATAGCGGGGCCTCGGTTGTCTCGCCGGCCAAGCCTTCCACGGAATAACCCTTCAGATCGACCGCAGCATCAAAAGCCTGCGCGCGCGGCCAGCTGCGACCGCCCTGCGAGAAAGCGGCGAACGATTTGGCAACCACAACGATGACGGCGTCATGGCCGCGGCGCCGCGCGAAGGCGATGACATGGTCGCGATGCGGACCCCTGACCTCGAGCGGCTGATAATCGCCATGCGCGAACAGATCGGCAAGTTCGCTCCGCAGCTTGAGGAGCCGGCGGGTCCAGGCCAGCTTGATATGGGCGTCCGGCCAATGCTGCGCGAGCCCGGCCCAATCCGGATTTTCCAGAGCGGGCAGCAACGCGGCGCGCGCCGCAAAATCCACCGGCCGCCGGTTGTCGGGATCGACCAGCGACAGATCCCAGAATTCCGTGCCCTGATAGAAATCCGGCACGCCGGGCATCGTCGCCTTCAGGGTGATCTGGCTCAGGGAATTCAGCGCCCCCAGCAGGGCGACGCGCCTGGCCAGGGTTGCGATCGAATCCAGGAATTCGGCCGAGACGGCGGGGTCGAGGATCCGCCCGATGAAGGTCCGCAATCCCGTTTCATAGGCCTGGTTGGGATTGAGCCAGCTGGTTTCCTGTTTACCCTCGCGCGCCGCCTTCAGCGCATAGGCCTGCATCCGCTCCGCGAATGTCGCGTCGGCTTCGTCCACCGGCCATGCGCCGAGCAGCGCCTGGTACAGCATGTATTCGAACGCCACCGACGGCGCCCGCATCTCGCCCTCGATCACCAGATGCGGCGCGTTCAAAACCTTCCAGCGTCCGACCGAGCTGGTCCATTCGCCGGGAATTTCGGCCAGCGACATGATTCGCGCGCGGGCGTCCTCGCCGCGCTTGGTGTCGTGCGTCGCGGTCGCCGTCATGCCGTGCGGCCACTCGCTGGCGCGGATCCGCATCATCTCGTGAAAGCTATCGACCGAAAGCGCCTTGGCCGATGGATCGCCGCCGACCTCGTTGAGCGCGAGCAGGCGGTGGTAGCGGTAGAACGCGGTGTCCTCCAGCGACTTCGCCATCAGCGGTCCGGTGAACTGCTGCACCTTCAGGGCGAAGCGGCGCACCCGCGGCGCGCCATGCGCGGGCCCGCCCGGCTTGAGCAGGTCCATGGTCAGCGCGTCGCGGAGGAAATCGAAGATGCCGTCATCGGCGGCGAACCAGTCGGCGCGTGCCTTTTCAATGGTCGCCGCAATCAGCGCGCGGTCGTGCGGCGATGGCGCGGCCGACGTCAGATAGGTGCGGTAGACCGGGAAATGCAGCACGTAGAGTTCGAACGCCTGCCGCAGGCTGTCGGCGGAATAGTCGCGGGTGGAATAGTGCCCGCCGGCGATCCGCGCCAGCAGCCGCGTCAGCACCGTGAATTCGCTGGCCAGCAGGGTTTCGAGCACCCGCCGCTTGGCGTCCTTCAGGAGCGGCTCCAGTTTCGGCGAGGTATTGCTGATCTGCCGCCATATCTCGTCGAGCGGGTCGAGGCCGTTGCCGTCGACCAGCGCCTGGGTGATGACATTCATCCACTCATAGCCCGTGGTGCCGTGCACGCCGGAGAAGGAATGCAGCTTCTCGCCTTCGCCGAGAATCTTCTCGATCACGAGGTAGAACGGCTTGGCATGCTCGCCCTGGGCGTCGCGGATCAGGCGCCGCAGGCGCTGGAAATATTGTACGGGATCGCGCAGCCCGTCGATGTGGTCGAGCCGCAGGCCCTGCAACCGTCCGTCCGCGATCAGTTGCTTGACCAGCCGGTGTATCGCCTCGAACGTCTCGGTGTCTTCGACGCGCAGCCCGGCCAGCGTATTGACGTCGAAGAAGCGCCGGTAGTTGATGTCGCTGGAGGCCAGCCGCCAGTGGCCGAGCTTGTAGTGCTGGCGCTCCAATAGATGATGCAGCGCCAGAATCTGCGCCGGCCGGTCCGGACCCGCGCGGTAGGCGTCCAGCCCGCGCGCGATGATGTCCGCGCCGCCGTCGATGCCTTTCAGCTCGGCCTTGAAGGCGGGCGCTTCCTTGCGGTTGGGATGCCGCAATCCCTTGTAGCGTGCCGCCAGTGCAAGAATGCCTTTCCCCGGCGCGCTGTCGTCGGCCCCGGCTTCCTTCACGACGTTGCGCAGAATCTCGCTGTAGCGCTCGGGCGCGATCGGCAGCCGGTGTTCGAAATACCAGGCGGAGAAACTGCCCTCGTCCGGGTCGTAGCGCAGCTCGATCTCGCCGCCTTCCAGCGCCTGCCCGTAGGACGAGCCGATCACCGGCAGCAGCACGCCGCCGCGGGCGCGGTAGGGCAGCTGGTCCCAGTCGATATCGAACGAGACGGCGTGCGGAGAGGCCGGACCCCATTCCAGCACGTCGAGCCACCACGGGTTGTCGGCGAAATGTACGCCGACATGGTTGGGCACGAAATCGAGGATCAGGCCGATGTCGTGCCGCCGCAGCGCCTCGCTCAACCGCGCGAAGCCGGCGTCGCCGCCGAGCTCCGGATTGAGCTTGGTGTGATCGACGATGTCGTAGCCGTGGGTAGAGCCCTTGCGCGCCTTCATGAAGGGGGAGGCATAGAGATGGCTGATGCCGAGCGCCTTCAGATAGGGAATGACGGTGGCAGCGGCGTCGAAGTCGAAATCGGCGGTGAGCTGCAGGCGGTAGGTCGCGATCGGTATGGCAGCGGTCATCATCGCGAATCCAGTCGCCAGAACACCGACCACGGTGGCAGCGGGCCGGCGATCTCGCCGCCCCAGAGCGGCGCGCCGGCCGGTTTGATTTCGGGTCCGGGAACCGCGTCGTTCGACAGATTGGCCATAAGGCGGAGCATGGCGCCATCGCCCATCCGCCAGTGCGCGGTCAGCAAGCCGTTGTCCGCGGCATGCGCTTCGCCGAACGTCGCGCCGGCGAGCCGCGGGATGATCGTTTCGCGGCGTATCGCGAGCAGGTCGCGCACCAGCTTCAGCCGCGCGCGTCCGCTTGCGCCGTCGCGCGAGCCCCAGTCCAGCACCGCGGATTGCGCGGTCGATGATTCGAGCGGATCGGGGACGTCGTCGCCGTGTTCCGCATAGGCGCCGGCAAATTCCCGGCGCCGCCCCTGGCGCACGGCCTCGGCGAGTTCGCCTTCGAAATCGCAGAAGAACGGGAACGGCGCCTTCGAGCCCCATTCCTCGCCCATGAACAGCATCGGTACCATCGGCGCCAGCAACAGAATCGCCAGCGCGCCCTCGATCGCCGTGGGCTCGGCAAGGCTTTCGAGCCGGTCGCCGAGCGCGCGGTTGCCGATCTGGTCGTGGTTCTGGACAAAATTGACGAAGGCAAGCGGAGTGAGGTGGCCGCTGGGCTCGCCGCGCAAAGCCCCGTCGCGGTGCGGCGAGGGTTCGCCTTGATAGACGAAGCCGGATGCCAGCGCGCGCGCGACATCCTGCAACGGCGATTGCGCATAGTCGGTGTAATAGCCGTGGCGTTCGCCGGTCAGCAGCACGTGCCAGGCATGATGGTAGTCGTCGTTCCACTGGCCGCGGTAGCTGCCGCCGTGCGGATCCTGCTCGGCATCCAGTACGCCTGCAATGTTGTCGTCATTCTCCAGCACCAGATGGATGTGGCGGCCGGTTTCGACCGCGAGTTGGCCGACGGCGCAGCTGAGATCATGCAGCATCGAGACTTCGCCGCGATGCAGGATCGCGTGCACGGCATCCAGCCGCAGGCCGTCGAAACGATATTCGCGCAGCCAGTACAGTGCATTGCCGATGGCGAAGGCGCGTACCTCCGGCACGCCATAGTCGATCGCACTGCCCCAGGGCGTCTGCGCTTCGGTGAAGAAGCCGGGCGCATAGCGGCCGATGTAATTTCCTTCCGGCCCGAAGTGGTTGTAGACCACATCCAGAAACACCATCAGCCCGCGCAAATGCGCCTCGTCGATCAGCGTTTTCAGATCGTCAGGACGTCCATAGGTGCCGTCGGGCGCATACCACAGCACGCCGTCATAGCCCCAGTTGCGCGACCCGGAAAAATCCGACAGCGGCATCAACTCCAGCGCGGTGATGCCGGTCTCCACCAGATGATCGAGTTTATCGATCATGGCGCGGTAGGTGCCGTCGGACGTGAAGGTCCCGACATGGCTTTCCAGCAGCACGGTCTCATGCCAGGGCCGTCCGCGCCAGTCCGAAGCGCGCCAGCGGTAAGCGCCGTGATCGATCACCTCGCTCGGACCCTGGATATCGTCAGGCTGAAAGGCGGAGGCGGGATCGGGCACGTCGATCTCGTCGTCGATGCGGAATTTGTAGCGCGCGCCTGCCCTTACGCCGGCGACGTCGGCGGAAAACCAGCCGTCGTCGTCGCGTTGCATCGGCCGGGGTGGATCGAGCAGCAGGTCGACACGTTTCGCCGCCGGCGCCCACAGCCGAAAGGAGGCGCCGTCGGTTGTCAGCCTTGCGCCGAATTTACGCTCATTCATGCCGAACCTGCAAAAGCGAGGACCGAGCGGGGAGATGCCTTCATCTCGCTTCCCGACGCGAAGTCCGCGATCTCCTGCCTAACGTCCGCGGTGTTCAAAAGTTGCTGCCAGCTGCTGTATTCCGGCATCTTCGGCAGTTTGAATGCGATCTCCTCGGGGGCGGCGTTCAGCACGATGAAGATCGGTTGCTGTCCATCCCCGGCAGGTCCCAGCACATAGGCTAGAAACCGGCCCTCCGGGAAATTCCAGTCGGCTTCCTTCATCTCGTCGGCGGCGGGTGTCAGCCACAACACGCCGTACGAGCCATCGGCGCGCCGCCCGTCGAGCCAGCGGCGCGCGCGGATCTGCGGAAACCGCCTTCGCAATTCCGTCATGTGACCGATGAAGCCGGTGAGGTCGTCGCCTTCGCGGCCGAGGCCTTCCCAGCCGACCCAGCCGACCTCGTTATCCTGGCAATAGGCGTTGTTGTTGCCGTTCTGGGTGTTGCCGACCTCGTCGCCGGCCAGGATCAGCGGCAGGCCCTGGGCCAGCAGCAGGCAAGCCAGCTGGTTTCTCCGAAGCTGGCGGCGCAGCGCCACGATCGCCGGATCGTCGGTCGGGCCTTCATGACCGCAATTGTTGCTGAGGTTGTCGCTGGAGCCGTCGCGATTGTCCTCGCCGTTGGCTTCGTTGTGCTTCTCGTTGTAGCTGAACAGGTCCGCCAGCGTGAAGCCGTCATGGACGGTGATGTGATTGACGCCGGCGCGCTGGCTGCGGCCGTCATGGTTGAACAGATCGGACGAGCCGGTCATGCGGCGCGACACTTCGCCGATCAGGCTGCCTTCGCCGCTCCAGTAGCGCCGCATCGCGCTGCGATAGCGGTCGTTCCACTCCGACCATTGCGATGGAAACGCGCCGACCTGGTAGCCGCCCATGCCGAGGTCCCACGGCTCCGCCACCAGTTTCACCGAGGCCAGCACCGGATCCTGGCGGACCGCGGTGAGGAAGGAAGCGTTGCGGTCGTACCCGTTCGGCCCCCGCGCCAGCGTGGTCGCGAGATCGAAACGGAAGCCATCGACGTGGCAGACCTCGACCCAGTAGCGCAGCGAATCCATCACCATCTGCAGCACGCGCGGATGGGTGAGATCGACCGAACTGCCGCAACCGGTGAAATCGTCGTAATAGCGCGGATTGTCCGGCATCAGCCAGTAGTAGGAGGCGTTGTCGATACCGCGGAACGACAGCGTCGGGCCGAGATGGTTGCCCTCGGCGGTGTGGTTGTAGACGACGTCGAGCATAACCTCGATGCCGGCGTCGTGCAGGCGCGCCACCGTGGTGCGGAAGGCGTCGAGCGGATTGTCCTGCGCGTAACGCGCCTCCGGCGCGAAGAACGACAGCGTGTTGTAGCCCCAGTAGTTCACCAGCTTCTTTTCGACCAGCGTCCGGTCATCGACGAAACCGTGGATCGGGAGCAGTTCGACGGTAGTGACGCCGAGCCGCTTGAGGTGGTCGATCATCGCCGGCGACGACAGCCCGCCATAGGTGCCGCGCAGGCCGGGCGGCACATCGTCCCGCTTCTGGGTCAGGCCCTTGACGTGGGCCTCGTAGATGATGGTGTCTTCCCAGGGGATATTGGGGCGCATTTCGCGGCGGCCCCAGTTGAAGGTCTCGTCGACAACGACGGCCTTCGGCATGCCGCGCGCATTGTCGCGGCGGTCGAATGACAGGTCCTCGCGGGCGCTGCCGGTGCGATAGGCGAAATGCGCGTCGCTCCATACCAGCCGGCCCGCCGTCCGTCGGGCATAGGGATCGATCAGCAGCTTGTTGGCATTGAAACGGTGGCCGTGCTCGGGCTCATAGGGACCGTGGACGCGATAGCCATAGAGCTGGCCGGGCGACACGTCGTTCAGATAGCCGTGCCAGACGTCCTCGGTGCGCTCCGGCAGTTCGATGCGTTCGAGTTCGCGACGCCCCTGGCCGTCGAACAGGCAAAGTTCGACCTTTTGCGCATTGGCGGAGAACAGCGCAAAGTTGGTGCCCCGGCCGTCCCAGCTTGCACCGAGGCGTGAGGACGTTCCGGCAGACAGTCGCATGCGTCAGCTTTCCGGTACGAGAAATATAGCGGCCAGCGGGGGAATCGTGAGACTGAGTTCGGGCACGAGGCCGTCCAACGTCTGGACCTCGCCGATATTCCCGACATTGCTGCCGCCGTAATGCGCGGAGTCCGAATTGAAAACCTCGCGCCATTTGCCGACGAACGGCACGCGGACACGGTAATTGTGGTAGACGTTCGGCGAAAAATTGATCACGACCAGACAGCGCGCACGGGCATCGTCGCCCTTGCGGATGAAGCCGAACACGTTGCCGGCGGCGTCGTCGGTCACCACCCATTCGAACCCGGCCTGATCGCAATCCAGCTGGTGCAGCGCCGGCAGGCTCGCATAGAGCTTGTTCAGGTCGCGGATCAGGTTGCGGATGCCGCCATGCTTGCTTTGCTCGAGCAGGTGCCAGTCCAGCGAGCGATCGTGATTCCATTCCCGCTCCTGGCCGAACTCGCAGCCCATGAACATCAGCTTCTTGCCGGGATGGGCGAACATGAAGGAGTAATAGGCGCGCAGATTGGCGAAGCGCTGCCAGTCGTCGCCCGGCATCCGCCCCAGCAGCGAGCGTTTGCCGTGGACGACCTCGTCATGCGACAGCGGCAGGATGAAGTTTTCCGAGTAAGCGTAGTGCAGGCCGAACAGGATGTCGCCGTGATGATGCTTGCGGTGGATCGGATCCTTGCTGATGTAATTCAGCGTGTCGTGCATCCAGCCCATGTTCCATTTGTAGCCGAAGCCAAGCCCGCCATGTTCGGTCGGCCGCGACACCTGCGGCCAGGCGGTCGATTCTTCCGCCGCCGTGGTGGCCTGCGGAAAGCGGGCAAACAGCTCGGTATTGAAGCGGCGCAGGAAATCGACGGCCTCGAGATTTTCGCGGCCGCCATGCTTGTTCGGAATCCAGCCGCCGGCGGGCCGGCTGTAATCGAGATACAGCATCGAGGCGACCGCATCGACACGCAGGCCGTCGATGGCGTAACGCTCCAGCCAGAACAGGGCGTTCGACACCAGGAAGTTGACGACTTCGGTACGGCCGTAATTGTAGATCAGCGTGCCCCAGTCGAGATGGCGGCCCTGCAACGGGTTGGCGTGTTCATAGAGCGCGGTGCCGTCGAAATTGGCGAGGCCGTGCGGATCGTCGGGGAAATGTCCGGGCACCCAGTCCAGCAGCACGCCGATGCCTTCCCGATGGCAGGCGTCGATCAGCGCTGCAAAGTCCTCCGGCGTGCCGAACCGGCTGGTCGGCGCGTACATGCCGGTCGGCTGATAGCCCCAGGAGCCGTCGAACGGATGCTCGCTGACGGGAAGGAACTCGACATGGGTGAAGCCGAGATCCTTGACGTATTGCGGCAGCTGCTCGGCCAGTTCGCGATAGCTCAACCATTCATTGTTGTTCTTGCGCCGCCACGATCCGAGATGGACCTCGTAGATCGACATCGGTGCCGTCAGCGCATTGATGTTGGCCGGCGCCGGGCGCGGACGCGGCAGCCTTTCCTGGTCGAACACGATCGAGGCGCTGCTCGGGCGGATTTCCGCGGCAAACGCCATCGGGTCGGATTTCAGCGGCAATTGCTGGCCCTGCGGACCGATGATGTCGAATTTGTAATGATCGCCCGCGGCGGCGTGCGGCACGAACAACTCCCAATAGCCGATGCCGCGTACCCGCATCGGATGCCGCCGCGGATTCCAGAAATTGAAATCGCCGACCACGCTGACCCGCTTGGCGTTGGGGGCCAGCACCACGAAGGCAACGCCGGGAACGCCGTCGAGCGTCATCGGATGCGCGCCGAGTTTGTCGTAGATGCGCTGATGGGTACCTTCGCCCAGCAGATACAGGTCGAAGTCGGTCAGCACCGGCGGAAAGCGGTAGGGATCGTCGAGATCGACCACGGTGTCGCCGAAGCGGGCGCGCAGCTGGTAGCGCTTCGAACCGTTCGGCAGCGCTCCCGCGAACAGTCCGGCATCATGGATGCGCGAAAGCTCCGCCGTCTCGCCATGTTCGCCGACCGCTTCGACCTTCGAGGCCTCGGGCAGGAACGCACGCACGACGTTGGTTTCCCCCTCGGCATGAACGCCGAGATAGTGGAAGGGGTCGGAGTGGCGGCCTTCGACGATCGCATAGGCCTCGGCGGACAATTTGGTCATGAGGCCTCGTTGGGTTGTTGAGACAGGATACGAAGCGCGCCGGTCAGCGGGACGCGCAGCCAGTCGGGCCGGTGCGCGATCTCGTACTCGATCTCATAGATGGCTTTTTCAAGCAGGAAGAAATTCAGGATCTGTTCGCTCGCCTGCGGTACGGCGGGCCACAGCAGCGGGTTGGTCATGGTCTCGCGATAGGCGACGAGGAATGCCGAGGACGCCCGGTCGCGCCATTCCGACAGCGCCGCGTTGAGCTTGCCCTGCTCGTCGGGCGCCAGATTGAGCGCGCGCTCCAGCGCGGCGGTCGCCGAATAGTCGATCGACCGGATAAGGCCGGCGACGTCGCGCGCGGCGGGAGCCTTGCGGCGGCGATCGGCCAGGCTGCGACGTGGCTCGCCCTCGAAGTCGATGATGAAGATGTCGTCCTTGGCGATCAGCATCTGCCCGAGGTGGAAGTCGCCGTGGTGACGGATGTTGAGGCCGCCGATATCCTCCGGCAGCAGCGCGTTGATGCGATTTTTCAGGTTCGTGCGCTCGGCCAGAAATTGATCGACCAGCCCGCGATCGGAATCCCGAACCGTCGACCGGCGCTGCTGCAAGGCCTCGCAGACGCGCTCGGCGCGGTCGATGCTTTCCTGGGCCCAAAGTCGCACATGTTCGGGCCGGATCGGTTCCGGCGTGAAGTCGGCCAGTTCGCCGCTGCCGGCGAGCGCCAGATGCATCTCGGCCACGCGCCGGCCGGTCTGCGACATGTAGCGCAGATAGGGGATCTGTTCTTCGCTCTCACCGGGATGCTCGCTCGCCGCCAGCAGACGCTGCTCCTCGACGAAGCGGTCGAGATAGGCCGCGGTCACGGTCCAGGCATCGCCCTGATTTTGCACGAAGGCGTGGACGACGGCGATCGCGCTGGTGTTGTCGCCCTCGACCAGTTCGACGCTGCCGAGCAATGCCGGCGTGTTGGCGAAGCCCGCGACTTCGGTCAGGAAGCGGCCGAGTTCGATCTCCGGATTGATGCCGGGCTCGAGTTTTCGATAGATCTTGACGACGTGGTCTTCATCGACCAGCGCCGTGGAGTTGGATTGCTCGGTCTCGACGGCGCGAATATGGACCGGCGGCTTGACGGGCTGTTCGAGAAGCCTGGAGGTCGGCCTGAATTCGAGACGGATGCCTTCCAGTTCATCGACAACAAGGGATTCGCGCAGATTGTGCAGCAGCAAGGCGATGAAAATCTGATCGGTGGCGACGTCCAGCAGCGTGCCTTCGCGGGCGCCCTGGCGGACCGCGGCAAAGGCGCGGGGATTGTAGCGCTCGCGGTCGAAGCGGACCCATTCGATCTGCATCGGCAGCACGTAGCGCGAACGCTCGCCGTGCTCGGTGGTCGCCTCGAAAAAGGCCAGCCAGGGCCGGTTGTCGCCGACATCGCAGAACGGCACCGCCGACGTCACGTTGGGGCGAATCTCCCGGGCCGAACGTTCCGGATACCAGCGGGTTCGCGCCAGATAGGTCGGCAGCACGTCGCGCTCGAACACGCCGCGGGTGCGGGCCAGCGACATCCAGGTGGCGCCGAGCGGCACAACCAGGGTTTCGAATTCCGGAACGACGGTCGGCTCGACCGGCTCCGACTTGTCGCGCTCCTTGAGCTGGAACCAGTAGAACCCGTACGGCGCCAGCGTGATCATGTAGGGCAGTTCGCCGATCGCCGGGAAGCGGGTACGGCCCAGCATTTCCAGCGGAATGCGGCCCTTCCAGGCCGATAGATCGAGTTCGGTCGCCTGCGCGGACCGCGACAGATTGGCGACGCAGAGAATGACTTCGTCCTGGTACTGGCGGATGTAGCACAGCACCGAGCGGTTGACCGGACGGATGAAGGTCATGGTGCCGCGGCCGAACGCCAGGGTGGATTTGCGCACCGAGATCAGGCGCTTGGTGGCGCTGAGCAGCGAGGACAGGCTGCGAGACTGCGCTTCCACGTTCACCGACTCGTAGCCGTAGACCGGGTCCATGATGGTCGGCGCGTAGAGCCGCGCGGGATCGGCACGGGAGAACCCGCCATTGCGGTCCGGCGACCATTGCATCGGCGTACGCACGCCGTTGCGGTCGCCGAGATAAATATTGTCGCCCATGCCGATCTCGTCGCCGTAATAGATGATCGGCGTGCCGGGAAACGACAGCAGCAGCGAGTTCATCAATTCGATCTTGCGCCGGTCATTGTCCATCAGCGGCGCCAGCCGCCGCCGGATGCCGACATTGATGCGCGCGCGCGGATCGTTGGCGTAGGTCGACCACAGATAGTCGCGCTCGACGTCCGTGACCATTTCCAGCGTCAGTTCGTCGTGGTTGCGCAGGAACAGCGCCCACTGGCAGTTCGCCGGAATATCCGGGGTCTGGCGCAGGATGTCGGTGATCGGAAAGCGATCCTCCTGGGCGATCGCCATGTAGATCCGCGGCATCAGCGGGAAATGATAGGCCATCTGGCATTCGTCGCCGCGGCCGAAATATTCCTGCACGTCCTCGGGCCACTGGTTGGCTTCCGCCAGCAGCACCTTGCCCTTGGCATAGGCGTCGAGTTCGGCGCGCAGTTTCTTGATGATCGTGTGGGTCTCGGGCAGATTCTCGTTGTTGGTGCCGTCGCGCTCGCAAAGATAGGGAATGGCGTCGAGACGGAAGCCGTCGACGCCGGTGTCGAGCCATCGCTTCATCACCTGCACCAGCGCGCTGACCACGCGCGGGTTGTCGAAGTTAAGGTCCGGCTGGTGCGAGAAGAAGCGGTGCCAGTAGAACTGGCCGGCTTCCGGATCCCAGGTCCAGTTCGATTTCTCGGTGTCGGTGAAGATGATCCGCGTGCCCTGGTACTTCTGGTCGGTGTCGCTCCAGACATACCAGTTGCGGGCGCTCGATTTCGGATCGCTGCGGCGGGCCCGCTTGAACCAGTCGTGCTGGTCGGAAGTGTGATTGATGACGAGTTCGGTGATGACGCGCAGGCCGCGCGCCTTGGCCTCGGCGATGAAGCGCTTGAAATCCTTCATGGTCCCGAAATCGGGATTGATCGCGCCGTAGTCCGCGATGTCGTAGCCGTCGTCGCGGCCGGGCGAGGGATAGAACGGCAGCAGCCAGAGCGCGGTGACGCCGAGTTCCTGCAGATAGCCGAGCTTTTCCGTCAGCCCCGCGAAATCGCCGATGCCGTCATTGTTGCTGTCGGCAAAGGCCTTGACGTGGAGCTGATAGATGATGGCGTCCTTGTACCACAGCTCGTCGTTCACGTCCTTGACGGGGAGTTCATTGGAATCGATCGATGACATCACGTTCATGGCGCGCCTCACGCCAGGCAGCGGAAGAGCAAGGCAGGATCGCGCGCCGGATCGATTCGCAGCCGGATGCCGCCCCATTCGACCGGATAGCGTTCGCCGGTCATCAGGTTCTCCACCGCGGCGACGTTGCGGCGATCGCCGGGCATGCCGACCTGGACATCGCCGAGCGGCAGCCAGAATTCATGGACGTCGCGCGACAGCGCGATGGCGGTGATGACGCTGTTGGTCTGGTTGACCGATTCCTTGACGAAGGCGATGATGTTGATGTCCTCGACTGGGAGAAATTTCAAATTGCTGATCTGCTGCAGCGCCGCGTTGTCGCGGCGCGCGCGGTTGAGATCGCGGAGGTAGGGCTTGATGTTGCCGGGCTTGTCCCAATCCCGCACCTTGATCTCGTACTTTTCGGAATCGAGATATTCTTCCTTGCCGGGAATTGGCTCGTGTTCCAGCAGTTCGAACCCGCTGTAGACGCCGTAGGTGCTCGAAAGCGTGGCGGCGAGCGCCGCGCGGGACTTGAACATCCAAGGCTCGCCGCCCTGCAGATGATAGGGCAGGATATCGGGCGTATTGACGAAGAAATTGGGGCGATAGTAATCGCGCTCCGGATAGCCGGTCAGTTCGGTCAGATACTGCTCCAGCTCCCACTTCTGGGTTCGCCAGGTGAAGTAGGTATAGGACTGGGTGAAGCCGAGTTTGGCGAGGCCCTTCATCAGCTTCGGCCGCGTAAAGGCTTCGGCGAGAAAGATCGCGTCGGGATGCAGCAGCTGGACCTCATGGATGAGCCATTCCCAGAACGGGAACGGCTTGGTGTGGGGATTGTCGACCCGGAAGATGCTGACGCCCTGATCGATCCAGAACAGGATGACATCGCGCAACGCGTTCCACAGCGCGCCGGCGTCCTCGGACGCGAAATCGGGATTGACGATGTCTTCGTATTTCTTGGGCGGGTTCTCCGCATAACGCATCGATCCGTCGGGCCTTTTCCTGAACCATTGCGGATGGTCCTTGAGCCAGGGATGGTCGGGCGAACACTGCACGGCGATGTCGAGGGCGACTTCCATGTCCAGTTGCTTGCAGGCCGCGACGAAACCGCGAAAATCCTCCAGCGTGCCCAGTTCCGGATGCACCGCATCGTGGCCGCCGTCGGCCGAGCCGATGGCGTAGGGGCTGCCGGGATCGCCTTCCGCCGCCTTCACCGCATTGTTGCGGCCCTTGCGGTTGACCTGGCCGATCGGGTGGATCGGCGTCAGATAGACCACGTCGAAACCCATTGCCGCGATGTCGGGCAGCCGCGCGATGCAGTCCTGGAACGTGCCGTGCTGGCCGGGGTGGACGCCCTGGCTGCGTGGCACCATTTCGTACCAGGCGCCGTAGCGCGCCCGCGGCCGGTCGGCCACGAACGGAAAAAGCTGCGACCTCGTCAGATCGGGCCGCGACTGGCTCTCCGCCATGGCGGTTTTCAGTTCATCGGTCAGCAACGGCGCGGCTTCGCCGGTCTGCAGAAAATCCTCGCATTGCCGCAGGATCAAGGCCGCCGCGGCCTGTCCACCGGATTGCGCTTTGGTCAGCAGGCCCGCGCCTTCGATGGCGTCGAGGGTGAGATCGGCGCCGGCCTTTTGCTTCAGTTCAAACCCATGCCGCCAGGTGGCGAACTCGTCGGTCCAGGCTTCGATAGCATAGACATAGCGGCCGGGAGCGTCGGGCACGAACGAGCCGCTCCAGCGGTCATTG
>NZ_JAUYQU010000201.1 GCF_030697065.1 Bradyrhizobium sp. | reverse complement strand
CGCTGCTCGGCCTCCGCATAGGCCTTTGAAATAGCACCGACGCTGAGATCGAGCCGTTGCGCCATGTCGCGCTGGGGCAATAGCCGCATGCCGGGTTTGACACGGCCGGCGCCGATATCGGCCTCGAGGGCGACGACAAAGGCGAGGTAGCGCGGCCCAGGGAGCGAGGCGAGGCTGGGTACCCAGTCGGTCATGTCTCGTTATCCGCGGAGTGTTTTGCGAGCGTTAGTGGATAATCTCGTTGAGTAGTACAATTTTGATATTGTTGCAATATTTGATACAGACCCGACCGTTTTGCAGTGGCGTCATTGTATTTTTGGACGGGATATCCACAACCCGTTGTTTTAAATAGTATTTATGATACGCCTTGACAGCATCATTTGTTCGATTGAACCAATTCAATTGCGCATTTTTTCTTGATTGCTTCAGTTAATGTTTGACAATTTCCGTCGCCGGCTTCTATCGTTTCGACCAAGGCAGCGGTTCTTACAAGCGGCCGGTCAAAACGGGGAGCGTGGGTTGATTTACGAAATCCGGGTCTATGAAGCCGCCGAAGGCCGCGCCGAAGCGATGCGCCGCCGCTTTGCCGACAATGTCGCGGCCCGGTTCTTTCCCCGTCACGGTATCGAACTGGTCGGCGCGTTCACCTCGCCCGAAGAAGACGGCCGCCTCACTTATATGACGCGCTTTGCCGACGAAGCCGCGCGCAAGCAAGCCTGGGCATCGTTCGCCGCCGATCCGGAATGGGCGGCGGTGAAGGCTTCCAGCGAAACCGACGGGCCGCTGCTGAAGAGCCAGACCGTCTCGGTGCTTTCGCCGGCGATCGCCGGCCTGCCGCTGGCCTAGCGGATGAAACCCGCCCCGTTCGACTATGTCAGGCCGGATACGCTCGCCGAAGTGTGCGCGCTGTTGGCTGGCGACGAGGATGCGCGCGTCATCGCCGGCGGACAGACGTTGGTGCCGATGCTGGCGATGCGGCTGGCGCGTCCGGCCAGACTGATCGATATTTTGCGCCTGCCGGAGCTTGCGGGTATCCGCGAGGAAGACGGCGCGGTCGTTGTCGGCGCCACCACCCGCCAGGCGCAGGCCGAACGCGACCCCGTGATCCGCGCATTGGTGCCGATGCTGGCGCGGGTGCTGCCATGGGTCGGGCATCCGCCGACCCGCAACCGCGGCACCGTCGGCGGTTCGATCGCCAACGCCGACCCGTCGGCCGAGATCCCGCTGGTGGCCGTCACCCTCGGCGCCGAGATACTGCTCGCGACTCCGGATGGTCCGGCAGCGATGCCCTCGGATGATTTCTTCATCGGACCGATGCTGACCACGATCGGGCAAGGCGAGTGCGTGCGCGCCATCCGCTTTCCGGTATGGCCGCATGAACGCATCGGGACGGGATTCTTCGAGATCAGCGCGCGCAAATCGGATTTTGCCTTTGTCGCGGCCGCCGCACAGGTCGCGCTTGATGAGGAAGGGCACTGCCTCGATGCAGCGCTCGGCGTCGGCGGCGTCGGCGACCGGCCGTTGCGGCTCGATATGTCCGTGTTGGCCGGTACCATTCTCGACGCCGCGTCGATATCGGACGCGGTCAACGCAGCCTCCGGCCAACTCGACGCCATCAGCGACCTGCACGCCAGCGCCGCCTACCGCCGCCGCGTCGCGGTCACGCTCGGCATTCGCGCCCTAGAAGCCGCGCGCGACAATGCCGCTACGAAACCCGGGAAGGGCGCGCAATGAAAGTCGAGTTGCGCATCAACGGCGTCAACCGTGCCGCCGAAGTCGAGCCGCGCAAGACGCTGCTCGATGTATTGCGCGAGAACTTTCTGCTCAACGGCACCCATGCCGGGTGCGAGCATGGCGTCTGCGGCGCCTGCACGGTGCTGGTGGATGGCGAGCCGGTGCGGTCCTGTCTGATGTTCGCGGTGCAGGCCGACGGCTACGAAATCACCACCATCGAGGGCCTCGCGCCGGCTCCCGGCGAGCTCAGCGTGATCCAGGACGCCTTCTGCGAAACGCACGGCCTGCAATGCGGCTACTGCACGCCGGGCATGATTTTGGCGGCGCACGCCCTGCTGCAGAACACGCTGACGCCGACGCGCGAGGACATTGCCGAGGCGATCTCGGGCAATATCTGCCGCTGCACAGGTTATGGGCAAATTATCGAGGCGGTGCAGTTCGCCGCCGATCGTCTGCGGGTGGCCAACACGCCGCGCCCGCCGGAATTGGCCGCAAAATCAGTCGTGGAGGCGAAATGAACGCCGATCCCGGGGCCTTCCGTTTTGTCTCGACCAACCGCCGCGTTCGCGAGGATCGCCGCTTCGTCGTGGGGCAGGGCCACTTCGTCGCCGACGTCCCGCTCGAAGGCTTGCTGCATGTCGCGATCCTGCCGTCGCAGCATCCGGCCGCGCGCATTGTCTCGATCGATGCATCGGCGGCAATGGCGATGCCGGGCGTGCATTATGTGCTGACCGGCGATGAGCTTGCGGCGGCGACCGATTCCCTGATGAACGGGCTGGATACGCCGAACGTGCGGCGTCATCCGCTCGCGGTCGGGCAGACCCGCTATGCCGGCGAATGGGTGGTGGCCGTGGTCGCGGATACCCGCGCGCTGGCCGAAGACGCCACCGAAAAAGTCCGCGTCACCTATGAACCGCTGCCGTTCGTGATGAATGCGGAAGAGGCGTTGAGGCCGGACAGCCCGCCGGTGCATCCCGCGCACGGATCCAACGTGCTGCTGGACCGCACTTTCGTGTGGGGCGAGGTCGACAGGCATTTTTCCGAGAGCCCTCGAAAACTGTCGTTCCGCGTCACCTGGGGACGCAGCTCCACGGTGCCGATCGAGACCTTTGGCGTCGCCGCATGCTGGGATCCGTGGCGCGACATGCTCGATGTCTGGGCGTCGATCCAGATGCCGAAATATCCCGACCAGATCGCGCGAGCCCTGCGAATTCCCGCCAATAATGTCCGCGTCCATCAGGATGTCGACGTCGGCGGCAGCTATGGCGTCAAGCGCGGCATCAAGCAGACCGTACTGGTGGCGCATCTGGCGCGGCGGCTCGGCCGCCCGGTGCGGTTGATCGAGGACCGGCTGGAAAACATGCGCGGCGGCGATGCCCACGGCCCCGAACGCATTTTCGATGTCGATGTCGCCTTCAATGACGACGGCATCGTCAGGTCGATGAAGATCCGCGCGCTGGACAATGCCGGCGCCTATGCCGGCCGCGCCCCGTTCCAGCTCGGCAAGCCGATCGGCGCCATCGTCGGTCCGTACCAGATCGCGAGCGTGCAGTATCGCGCGCAGTCGGTAACCTCCAACAAGGCGGTGCAGGAAGCGGTGCGTGGCTTTGGCCAGGCTCCGACCAATTACGCGATTGAGACCGCGATCGACAAGGTCGCCGCCGCCACCGGCCTCGCCCGCATCGAGGTGCGCCGCCGCAACTTCATCCGCAAGGAACAGTTCCCCTATCTGATCCCGAGCGGCAGCACCTATGACAGCGGCGATTACCACACCGTGGTCGACAAGGTATTCGCGCATATCGATTTCGCATCGATGGAGAAAGAACGCGACCGCCTGCGCGGCTCCGGCCTGCTGGCCGGCATCGGCATCGCGGCGTGCCTGGAACCGTCCGGCGCCAATTCATCGTTTGAGCCGCTGCTCAACGAAAAGAACACCACCACCACCTGGATGGATTCCTGCCGCATCGTCATCGATGCGTTGGGTTCGGTCACTGTCACGATCCACAATACCTCGTCGGGGCAGGGGCACGAGACCCTGGTCGCGACCGTGGTCGGCGAAGTCCTGCAGATCGAGCCGGACCTGATCCGCGTGATCCGGCCGGATTCGCTGGCGTGCCTGCCGTCCAACTCGCCGGTCGGCAGCCGCATGGCGATCATGCTCGGCGGCGCCGCGTTCCACGCCGCGCAAAAACTCAAGACAAAACTGATGCGGATCGGCGCGCATCAGTTTGGCGTGGCCGAAGACAAGGCCGCTTACGCCAATGGCATCGTCGCGAGCGGCGACCGGCAATTAAGCTGGATCGAGCTCGTGACCATCGCTCACCGCCAGTATCACATGCTCCCCGAGGGCATGGAGCCCGGCCTCGAAAGCACGCATGTGATGCAGGTGCCGACCGGCGGCACGCTGCCGAAGGACGGCCGGGTCCAGATGTATCCGTGCCACTCCTTCGAGTTTCACGTTGTGCTGATGGCGATCGACCCCGCGCTCGGCAAACCCGAGATCAGGCGTTACGTGATCGGCCATGACTGCGGCACCGTGATCAACCCGCATATCGTCAAGGGCATGACGCTGGGCGGCCTCGCCCATGGCCTCGGCGCGGCCCTGCTGGAGGAATTCGTCTACGACGACGAGGGTCACCTGATGACCCAGAGTTTCATGGATTATCTCCTGCCGTCCGCCCACGAGGTTCCGGAAGTCGAGATCGTGCATCACTGCACGCCGTCGCCGTTCACCGTGTTCGGCCAGAAGGGCTCCGGCGAGAGCGGCTATCTTGGCGCGCCCGCCGCGATCTCGGCGGCGGTCAATGACTGCGTCAGCCCGCTCGGCATCTCCTTCAACAAGCTGCCGATCCGTATCTCCGCCATCGGCGACGCCATCGCCGACGCGCAACAAGGCAAACCGCAAGAGCAAGCCAAATGATCATCGACTGCCACGCCCATCTGGTGCCGCCGAGCCTGCTGGAATCAATCCGCTCGCAGGCCTCGCTATTTCCGTCGATCCGGCTGATCGAAGACGGCGGCGGCCTCGGTTTCTCTTTTGCCGGCGGCAAGCCGACCCGGCCGGTGTCGAAGCCGCTGAGCGATCTGCCCGCTCGCCTGAAGTGGATGGATGAGCAGAAGATCGAGCGTCAGGTGGTCGGCGGCTGGCTCGACATGTTCGGCTACGAAGTGCCGGGGGAGGAGGGCGCGGCCTGGTCGCGGCTGATCAACACCCATCTGGCTCAGACCGCGATGCGCGAGCCGCGTTTCGTGCCGCTCGCCACCGTGCCGTTGCAGGATGGCGCGCGCGCCGCCGAAGTACTGCGCGAGGCCCATGCCGCGGGTTTCAAGGGCACGATGATCGGTACCCAGCCGAAGGGCAGGGGCGGCGTGCTCGACGATCCCGCGCTGACGCCGTTCTGGGAAGCCGCCAGCGAACTCGGCTCGGTTGTCTTTATCCACCCGGTGTTCGAAAGCGGCGACGACCGCGTCCATGATTACGGCATGGCCAATGCGGTCGGGCGTATTACCGATACGCTGATCGCGATATCGCGGCTGATCTATGCCGGTCACGTCACCCGCTATGCCAATGCGAAGATCGTGGCCGGCATCGGCGGCGCCGCGCTGCCATACGTGATCGGCCGGCTCCGCCGCAACTATTCGCTCGACAGGGAAAAACTCGGCGATCCCGATGCGGCGCTGGCCGCGATGTATTACGACACCATCGTGCAGGACCCGCGCGCGCTGCGCTATCTCGCCGACATCGTCGGTCCCGAGCGGATCATGATGGGTTCGGACATGCCGTTCCCGATCGGCGATCTCGCGCCGACCAAAATCGTCTCCGAGACCAGATTCTCCGATGCCGAGCGTGCCGCCATCAATGGCGGTCTGGCGCAGCGGCTGTTCGGACTGTAAGGAACGTTCGTCATGAAGCTCGATATCGGGGGCGTCGAAACCATCCAGGTCCCGGTCGAGGCGCTGTGGAAAGCGCTTAACGATCCCGCCGTGCTGACGCGCTGCATTCCAGGTTGCAAGACCATGACCGAGATCGAGCCCGACGCCTACAAGGTAGAGCTGCAGCTCCGCGTCGCGGCGGTCGGCGGTTCTTTCGAGGGCGAGATTTCTCTGGCGGACAAGACGCCGCCCAAGACCTGCAGTATCAAGGTGTCCGGCGCCGGTACGCTGGGCCACGGCAATGGAAGTGCGCGGTTCGAGATCGCGCCGGAAGGACCGGATACCTCCCGCCTGACCTTTCAGGGTAATGGTGAGATCGGCGGCCTGGTGGCCGGCGTCGGCCAGCGTATTCTGAGCAGCGTCTCGAAGCACCTTGTTGGGCGGTTCTTTGTCGCACTCCGAAAAGAAGTCGAGACACCAGCCGAGGGCGCTGCATAACTGCCTTCAACTCAAAAAGGTTTCAGGGAGGATAGCCATGAATTCAATTCGTTTTGGTTTCACTTTCGTTTCGGCACTCTTGCTGGCCTCGCCGGTTGCGGCGCAAGCGCCGGAGCCGCTCTCGATCGTCGTGTTCAGCCCGCCGTCTCTCGGCGCGTTCCTGCCGCCGGTCATCAAGGCACAGAAGCTCGACGAGAAGCACGGCCTTGCCATCAAGTTCGAGGAGCGCACGCCGGATGCCTACACGGCGCAATTCAACTCCGGCGAATTCAAGCTCGGCGGCAGCGCCTCGCTGATGACGGTGGGCCTGGCCGATGTTCGCGGCGTCAAGGTGACGTATCTGTTCAACCTGTTCGACTTCTGGGGTGCGATCGTTACCGCGCGGCCCGAGATCAAGACGCTGAAGGACCTCGAAGGCAAGGACGTCGCGGCGGCCAAAGGCACCACCAACTGGGTGATGTTCGACTGGTTCGCCCGCCAACTCGGCGCCGATACCTCGAAATTCCAGGTGGTCAATACCGCGACCCCCGGCCTGATCGGCTACGCGCTGGCAGACCGCGCCACGGCGGTGCAGCTTTGGGAGCCCGCCTATACCACGCTGCTGGCGAAGAAGCCGGAGATGCGGACCCTCGACCTTTCAATCGCCGACAGCTGGAAGAAGTTCACCGGCAGCCGCAATATTCCCTATCTCGGTGTCGCCGCCCACATCGACTGGGCGGAGAAGAACCCGAAGCTGGTCGAAAAGCTCTACGCCGCCTACAAGGAGGCCTCCGTATGGGTCACCGCGAACCCGGATGCGGCGGCCAAGGTGATCCTCCCCAAGGGCACGCCCGACGACCACAAGGCGATCGCCGAACTCATCCGCGCCAATGACCGACTCGGCATGAACGTGCAGTGGGCCTCCGACGTACGCAAGGAGATCAATTCGGTCTATGCCGCCGGCAAGGCCATTGCCCACCTGCCGTCGGATCCCTCCGCCGCGACGATCTACCAGGCGCCCGGCAAATGAGCGAGACCGCACCCCAGACGGGATCGCCGCCGCCGGAGAACATGCTGTCTGCGGCGGCGAAGCGGCTGTGGGAGTGGGTCCTGCCTTTCGCCGTGGTGATTGCGCTCTGGCAATTCGCCTCGCTGTTCTTTCCGCGGTTCCTGTTTCCGTCGCTGATCGACGTGTTCTGGCGCTGCCTGGAGATTTTCGCCGACGGATCGATGTTCAAGGATGTGATGGTGACCATCTATCGCATCCTGGCGGGGCTTGCCGGCTCCTTCGTCATCGGCGCCGCGCTGGCGCTGCTGATGGTGCGATCGCGCGCCGTCGACAAGTTCCTGTCGCCGATCCTGACGCTGTTCCAGGGCATCCCCGCGTTGTCCTGGGTGGTGTTCGCCATCATCTGGTTTCACGGCGTCGAGTTTCGCATTCTCTTCATCATGGTGCTGACGACCCTGCCGGCGTTCACCTTCCAGGTGCTGGGTGCGCTGCGCGGGATGTCCCGGGATCTGATGGAAATGGTGTTCAGCTTCAGGCCCTCGCGGGCGAAACTGTTCCGGGTGATGATCGCGCCGGCGATCCTGCCGGACATCCTGACGGCATGGAAAGTCAATCTCGGCAACGCCTCGCGCGTGGTGGTGGTGGCCGAACTGGTCGGCGCCACCGGCGGCGTCGGCTACCAGTTGCTGTTGCAGCAGCAGCTGTTCGACATGGCCGGCGCGCTGGCCTGGACGCTGCAACTGGTGTTCTTCGTGCTGATCGTGCAGGGCTCGTTGACGCTGATTGAAAACGTCGCGTTTCGCTATCGCGCGGTGTCGGAGCGCGCGATATGAACGGAGACGCCACGCCGGACGAGGCCGCCATTCATCTCGCCGATGTCTCGAAAGTGTTCGGCAAGATCGGCACCGATGCCGCCTTCCGCGCCGTGGACGGTCTCAACCTGGACGTCCGCCCCGGCCAGATGCTGGCGCTGCTCGGCAAGACCGGCTGCGGCAAGTCGACCATCTTCAACATGATCGCCGGGCTGACCGCACCGAGCAGCGGCTCGGTGCGGGTCGACGGCCGCGATCCCTTCGCGGAATTCGATTCCTTTCGTGGCAAGATGGCGATCGTGTTCCAGAACGACCGCCTGCTGCCGTGGCGCACTGCGATCCAGAACGTCGAGCTCGGGCTGGAGATGCTGGAAATACCGGCCGCCGAGCGGCGGGCGACCGCGCAGCAGTGGCTGACCAAGCTGGGGCTCGGCGGCCACGAGAACGATTATCCGCATGCGCTGTCCGGCGGCATGCGTCAGCGCGTATCGATAGCTCGCGCCTTTGCCACCAATGCCAACATCCTGCTCTGCGACGAGCCGTTTTCGGCGCTCGACGAATCCACCGCCGGACGGCTGCGCGCGGAATTCGTCAGACTGGTGAAGGAGAATGGCAAGACTGCCGTCTTCATCACCCATTCGATCAGCGAAGCCCTTGAGATCGGCGATCGCATCGTGGTGCTGAAGCGCCCAGCGATGATCGCCTATGACGTCCGGTTCGATACCAGCACTGGGCCCGAGGAACGTGAGGACATCCGGAGCCGGATCGTCGAGGTGCTGGCAGTGTGAATGTGGTGCACCCGACTTAGTTCAATTTGAGTTCCGTAATATGCCGTGGATCCATGGCTCATTTCGCTGAAATGCGACGATGGCCGATCGTCGGCGTCGCACCGTTGCATGGCGTCGAAGCTATTCAAACGTGCGCGATGCTCACCCGCCGTTTCGCAAATCGCTGAACGCCTCGTCCAGCCGGCCCAGCGCTTCCTCCAGGATCGGTCGCGGCGCGGCAAAATTGAAGCGCAGCCAGGATTCTCCGCCCGGTCCGAACTGCAGGCCGGGGCTCGCAAAAATCCGTGCCCGGCTCTTCACGCGGTCCGCGACTTCATCGGGTGGCAGGCCGGTGCCGGAAAAATCCACCCAGGCCAGATAGGTGGCGTCGAGCCGCATCGAGCGCGCGCCGGGCGCGGCGGCTTCGATGCGCCGGTTGAACAGGTCGCGGCTGGCCGCCAGATACGCCAGCAGCGCGTCCAGCCATGCCTCGCCCGTGCGCCAGGCCGCCTCGGTCGCAATCATGCCGAAGCTGTTGTAGGAGCCGAGCCCGCTCGCCATGATGCGTGCATCGATGGCGCGCTTCAGCGCCGCGTTGGAGGTGACGCAGGCGCCGACATGGGCGCCAGCCAGGTTGAAGGTCTTGGTCGCCGCAAAGGTGGAAACCAGGCGGTCGGCGATCTCCGGCGCGGCGATCAGGGTGGGCGTATGCCTGGCGCCTGCGAACACGAGGTCGCAGTGGATCTCGTCCGACACCAGCAGGAGATCGTGCTCGATGCAGAATCGGGCCAGCGCACGGATCTCCTCGGACGTCCAGACGGTGCCGCCGGGATTATGCGGACTGCAGAAGAACACCACCTTGGTTCGGGGCGTCAGCCTGGCGCGCAGCGCGTCGAGATCCATGACGTAGCGGCCGTCGCTCTCGACCAACTGCGCATCGAGAATGCGGCGCTCGTTGGCAACGATGATCCGGCGAAAGGCGTGGTAGGCCGGCGGGAATACCACCACTTCATCGCCCGGTGCGCTCGCCGCCTGCAGGATGAGGCCGAGGCCTGCCACGACGCCGGGCGTCGGGCTCACCCAGGCGGGGTCCACCTCAAGATTGTGCCGGCGCTGCATCCAATCGGCGAACGCGGCGGCCCAGCTTCCAGTGTCACCATAGTAGCCATAGACTCCGCGCCGGGCCATTTCCATCAGCGCCTCCGTCACGCCGGGCGGCGCGGCGAAATCCATGTCCGCGACCCACATCGGGATCGCGTCCGGCGCGTCGATGCCCGACAGCTTCGCCATGTTGTCCCACTTGGTGGCATGCGTGCCGCGGCGGTCGATCACACGGTCGAAGTCGAACATTTTCACCCAGCTCCTGCCGTTATCACTTGATCCCCAGAGTGCAACGGCTCGTGCAGCCTGATGAATAGAAAGCATCGATCGCCGCTGCCGCAGTCGCGATGAAGCGCACGCTGCGGACTGGTGCTCCCGTTGCCTGCATGGGATTCCGGCGGTGCCGCCCGGGAATTCCCGGATGATCTCGCCAAGTTGGCGACGCCGTGCTGGCATGGGCTTCTGGCATTCGAGGCGACAGCGGTCAAGGACGGGGAGGGCATTGCGGGATCGCGCGGATGAAGATTCGACGACGACGGCGCAGGCTGTCCGCGACCGCCGGACGCGCTGGGGTCAGGCGGTAAGGCGCTCCCCGGCGCATGACAGCGCCCGCGAAAATGAGACGCTTGGATATTGGCGGCTTGGGCTTTGATCGGCAGCTTTCCGGCAAGGCGCCCGCTAGGGGCGCGTTAAGAGACGCACCTGAGCAAGGTCCGGCATGGTTGCCGGATTCTCTCTTCCGCGTCACAGGGAGGAACAACAATGCGCAAGTCTTTGCTTGGCGCCGTCGCGGTGGCCGCCCTTATGCTGCCCGGCGCAGCTCTCGCCCAGAGCGGTACCATCAAGATCGGCATTCTGGTGGCGCTGGAAGGCGCCTTTGCGACCGGTGGCCAGGATGGTGTCCGAAACGTCGAACTGGCTCTCAAACAGGTGAACAACACCATTGCCGGCAAGAAGATCGAAACCGTGGTCGCTCCGACGGATACCAAGCCCGATACGACGGTCCGTATGGCGCGCAAGCTTGTGGAGCAGGACAAGGTCGACCTTATCATCGGCCCGCTTTCCGGCTCGGAAGGTATCGCCATGCGCGATTTCGCCAAGACCATCCCGGACAAGGTGGTCATCAACGGCATTTCCGGTGCGCTTGAGACGACCTGGGTCGATCCCGCGCCGAACTTCTACCGCTTCAATCTGGACGGCTCGCAGTGGGGCTACGGGCTCGGCAGCTACGTCGTGAAGAAGAAAGGCTGGAAGCGCGTGGCAACGATCGCAGCCGATTACTCGTTCGGCTACACGAATTTCATGGGCTTTGCGGTGGATTTCTGCAAGTCGGGCGGCGACATCGTCCAGCGGTTCTGGCAACCGCTCGGCCAATCGGATTTCGGCGGGATCATCGCGCAACTGCCGGACAATGTGGATGCGATCTATCTGGGCCTTGGCGGCACGGATGCGATCAACTTCCTCAACCAGTATCAGCAAGCCGGTGAAAAGACCCGCCTGATCGGCGGCACCATCATGGCCGACCAGACGGTTCTGACGGCGAAAGGTCGCGCGAAAGACGCGCTGAAGGGCACGCCGACCTCCGGTCCCTTCTCCGCCGACAACAAGGACCCGGCCTGGACCTCCTACGTGAAGCTCTATCAGGAAAGCTTCCCCGCCAACCAGCGCCTCCCGTCGCCCTCGCTGTTCGGTCTGGGCTACTACACGGCCACGCTTGCGGCCATCAAAGGGCTCGAAGCGGCCGGGGGCGATCTGTCGAACGGGCAGGCAAAGTTCAAGGAGGCCCTGAACAAGCTTCAACTCGACAGCCCAGTCGGCAAGATCACGCTGAACGAAAACCGGCAGGCGACCGGAACGGTCTTCGTCAACGAAGTGGTCGATGGGCCGGATGGCAACATGACCAGCAAGATGGTGGACAAGACCGAAAACGTAAACCAGACGCTCGGCATGACGACGGCTCAATTCCGGGCCCTGGGGCTGCCGTCGCGCGATGCGGTTGACTGCGCAAAGCTGCGCGCGGGCGGCTGAGCGCGGCTGCACCCGATGTCATCTTTCGGTGGCCGGCGCCATGAGCCGGCCACCGCTTCCTTCGGGAATTCCGCCAATAGGGACTCCATGCGGCGGAAGCGCCGGGAGCGTCTGCGATGACTCTCATCGATTATCTCACGCGCACCCATTTCGCAGAGGCTGCGATCGAGGATGCGCTTCCCGAGGAGGTGGGGCCGCTCGCTCGGGCGCTGGTACTCGTGGACGACGAGCCGGGAAGCGCGGCCGTGTGCACTCGCGTGCAGGAGGCGCTCGGCCAGACGGCGATCAGCCTGACGCGGACCGATCGTGCGACCACTTGTGGAGAAACGACACTCAGGATTCTGAGTGCCTTGAGTGACATCCGCACAGGCACGCTCATCGCCGTGGGTGGAACCTCGGCCGTCGGGCAAGCACGGCTCGCGGCGGAACACGCGTTGCGGCGGGGCGAGCGCCTGACGCTGATCGCAGTTCCTGCCGGCCTGTGCGATTTCGGGTTGGCGCGGCGGGTGCGTCTGGGGGAGGGCCAGCCGGTCGCATGCCCCCGTCCCGACCGGGTCATCGCGGATCCGACGGTACTGGAGGGAGCACCCTCCCGTCGGCTCGCCGCCGCGGCCATGGAGGTGCTGGTCCATGCCATCGAGGCCTATGCCAGCCCCGTCTACCACCCGCCGGCAGACGCGCTTGCGCTGGAGGCCACCAAGCGGCTCACGCGGTGGCTGCCCGTGGCGCTTGCTTCGCCCGGTCACCGGGAAGCGCAGCGCGAATTGATGGTTGCCGCATTGACGGCCGGGCTCGCGCTGGAAAAAGCGGTTGGCGGGGTCGATGCGCTTGCGCATCCGATCAAGGCTGAACTTGGACCCGGCGTCCTGCATGGCGATCTCCATGTGCCATTGATGGCCGCCATGGCCGACTTCAACACCGAAGCGGTGGGCGATCGATATGCAACCATGGCCGAAACCTTCGCCAGAACAACGCGGGAGCCGCACTTCAGCACTGCAATCGGTGCTTTCGCCCGCGCCATCGGCCTGCCGACCTCCTTGCGCGAGATGGGGATCAATCCGGCCCGGTTCGACCGTTTTGCGGAAATGGCAGCGAACGACCCCGCAGCCCTTGCCAATCCCCGAAGGCTGACCCCAGGCGACTGCCGCCGCATTCTCGAGGCGGCCTGGTGAGCACGAACGAGCACCCGGCGCGAGGCAAGCGGCCTGGACCGGTAGCGGCCGGGGCAATTTGCCTGTTGTCACAACGCGATCTCCTAATACATTCTTCCGTTACCGCGCACAAAGATGAGCGGGGAGGAAACCGATGAGTATTGCTCACGCGGTCGCACATGGTGCGTTCGGGCGCGCTTGCCTCTACGAACTCGATCGGCCGATGGTGCCGCATGCCCATCGCGAGGGGCATCTGATCTTTCACGTCAGGGGACCGGTCGCCAGCGTGGTTGTCGATGGCAGGACCTTGCCGCTCACGACCCGGAGCGCAACGGCAATCAGCCCCTGGCAGCCGCATTTTTTCGCGCCGATTGACCGCCGCGAACCCACGCTGACGCTGGTTCTCTACATCCGTCCGGGCTGGTTTGTCGATGCGAGCCACACGGCCTTCGAAATCCTGCGCTTCGGCCGCTCAACCGTCGAAATGAGCGACCACATCACCCGGCTTGTCTCGGAAACCGCACGGCTTCTCGCAGACCATGGCGGCTGCGACGGCTCCTTCGAAGACCGGCTCAGTGCCCTTACCCAGGCGGCCTTCGATCAAACCTGGCAGTGGACGAGCGCGGCTGACAGGCCGGCTGCCCAATGCGCGGGACTGCGGGATTTCCGCCTGCGGCGCGCGATCAGCCTGCTGAGCGAGAGGCTCGGCGAACCCGTCGACCTTGCACAGATTTCGCGCAACGCCGGCCTTTCGCGCCCGCATTTCTTCAAGCTGTTCCGCGAGCAGATGGGTCTGCCCCCTACGATTTTTCTCAACGCGCTGCGCATGGAGCGCGCGATCGAGCGATTGGCCAGAGGCACGGAAACGGTTTCTGAAATCGGGCTCGATCTCGGCTTTGCGACCCCGGCGAGCTTCTCGCGGTTCTTCATCGCCAATGGCGTGGTGCCCCCGAGCGCCTACCGGCGCAGCGTGGCGGGCCTTGCACACTGAAAAAGAGGTGCTGCACGTCAAAGAAGAGACGTTCGGGCTAGAGAAAAGACGTTCGGGAAGAGACAGGCCGGCAACTTCTATCTAGCCTTCATTCCAACGGTGGCGAAGGTCCGCCACGGAAAGCTGCCGGGCCGTTATGAGATGAACAATTTCATCAAGCGCTATCCGCTCTGGAGCGTGATTTTCCTCCTCCTGGCCATAGCGTTCCTGTATCTTGTGCTGGCCCCCTGGCCACCCGAACTGGTGGCGAGCTGGGGCCGCAAGCAGATCTTCCTGAATGCACTTTTGGGCGGCATCACGCTTGGCGCGCTCTATTTCCTCGTGGCAGCCGGCTTCACGCTGATTTTTGGCCTGATGCGCATCGTCAATCTCGCGCATGGCTCATTGTTCCTGATCGGCGGATATCTCGGCTACGAGGTCGCGACCGCCTCGGGTTCGTGGCTGCTGGCATTCCCGATCGTGTTCATCGTCGTAGGACTGATCGGGCTCCTGATGCAGTTCTTCATCTTCTCGAAAATGGAAGGCGAAGAGCTCCGCCAGACGCTGGTCAGTATCGGGCTTTCGATCGTGTTGGCCGACCTCATGCTCTGGTGGTGGGGCGGGCAATCGTATTCGATCCTCGCTCCGCAGTTCCTGCAGGGGCCGATGGAATTGCCCCTCGTGAGCAATGTCAACGACTCGACCGGCGCGGTCACCTGGCTGCGCTACCCGTCCGTGCGGGTCTGGATCCTGGTCGCGGCAATCGTGATCGGCATCGCGATGTGGCTCGTTCTGAACCGCACCGCGCTCGGCATGATGATCCGTGCGGGCGTGGACGACCGCGAGATGCTGGCCGCTTCCGGCGTGCGTATCCACCTGGTGTTTCTGGCGGTGTTCGGCTTCGGCGCCGGGCTTGCCGGTATGGCGGGGATCATCGGCGCCACGTTCCAGTCGCTGTCGCCGGGCGAGGATACGCGTTTCCTGCTGGCGAGCCTCGTGGTGGTGATCGTCGGAGGCATGGGGTCGATCGTCGGTGCGGCTTTGGGCGCGCTGATCATCGGGGTGGCCGAGCAGATGGGGTTTGTCTACGCGCCGACCTATTCGATCGTTCTCACCTTCCTCATCATGGCGGCGGTGCTGGCGTTTCGGCCGCAGGGCCTTCTGGGAACGGGGCGCTAGAACATGTCGGTCGTCGATCAAGCTCCTCGTTTCCCCAGTCCCGTCGACCAGCGGATGTGGACCGAGCGCATTCCCGCCCCCTGGTGGGTCTTCGGGTTGATCCTGCTGTTGCTGCCGATCGTGGCCAGCGATTTCTGGCTGTTTCAGATCATGGGCTGGACTTTCATTCTGGGCATGATCGGGCTCAGCCTGATGTTCCTTGCCGGCTATGGCGGAATGGTGAGCCTGCTGCAAATGTCGATTGCCGGAATGGCCGGCTACATGGTCGCCATCCTCGGGCCGTCCGGCGCCGCCAATGTCAGTCTCGGCCTCTCCTGGTGGATCGTGCTTCCGGCCGCCTTCCTGATCGCGGCTCTTTTCGCGACGATATCCGGCGCGCTCGCCGTTCGCACGGATGGTATCTACACGATCATGATCACGCTCGCGATCGCGGCGGCCTTCTTCTATTTCACACGACAGAACTATTCGGTCTTCAACGGCTATTCCGGATTCAACCTCGTGTTGCCGCCGCAGGTTTTCGGCGTGAATTGGCGCGACCCGCTGCCTTTCTACTACCTCACGCTCGCCTGCGCGGCCCTTTGCTACGGCGCAGTCGTCTATCTCGCGCGCGCTCCCTTCGGGCTCGCCCTTCAGGGCGTGCGCGACAACCCGCGCCGCATGGCGGCACTGGGTTTCAACGTGACCGCCCATCGCGTGGCGGCCTACGCCTTGGCGAGCGTTTTCGCCTCCACCGGCGGCATTCTTCTGGTCTGGCAGAACGCGCAGATCGCGCCGGGCACGATCGGCATTTCCTCCGCGATCGATGTGCTCGTGGTTGCGGTGGTCGGCGGGATGCGCCGTCCGCTCGGACCGTTTATCGGCGCTTTCATCTACGTGTTGCTGCAGGTGTTCTCGACCGACATTCTCGGGTTTTTCGGGTTCTCGGCGGATCGCTTCAAGCTGATCATCGGGATCGGCTTCCTCGCGATCGTGCTGTTCTCGCCGGATGGTGTGCTCGGCCTGTGGGATCGCTGGCGCGCGGGGGTTGCGGCGCGCAAGGCCGCGACGACGGGAGGCGGGCCATGAACGCGCCCATCGTGTCTTCCCGGATGAACTTGCCCGTGGCTGGCAATACCAGTTCCGGCAACGCGCTGGAATTGCGCGGCATCACCAAGATGTTCGGCGCACTGGCCGCAATTTCGGACGTGACGCTTTCGGTGAAACCGGGCGAAAGGCGGGCCGTTCTCGGTTCGAATGGCGCGGGCAAGACCACGCTGTTCAACTGCATCACCGGGGATTTTCTGCCCACGACGGGCCTGGTCCGGTTCTTTGGCGAGGATGTGACGGTGTTCCCGCCCCATGAGCGCATCCGCCGGGGCTTGCGCCGCACCTACCAGATATCCTCGCTCTTCACCGGGTTGAGCGTGATGGACAATGTCTATCTGGCCTGCTGCGGTGTTTCGCGAAACCGTTTCTCGCTGTTCCGGCCCCGCCCCGACGACGCCCTCGTGAGCGCAGCGGAAATACTGGTCGGGGCGGTGCACCTGACCGACGACAAGGACCGCTTGGTCGGCGAACTGGCCTATGGCCAGCAGCGGCAGCTCGAAGTTGCGCTGGCGTTGTCGGGCGCGCCGCGCTTTGTGCTGTTCGACGAGCCTGCGGCGGGGCTGTCGCCGACCGAGCGCGCGGATCTGGTGACGATCCTGACCTCGCTGCCGGCGCATATCGGCTTCATCATTATCGAACACGACATGGATGTCGCGCTGCGTGTCGCCGACAGTGTGACGATGATGCACAACGGCCGGATCTTCAAGGAAGGCCGATCCGACGAGATCGAATCCGATCCGGAAGTTCAGGAGCTCTATCTCGGAGGCGGTCATGCCCACCTCTGACCGTCGTCCACCGATACGCGGCACGCTGCCGGCGCTGCAGGTTCGCGGGCTGAACCTGTATTACGGCCGCTCGCACGCGCTGCAGGGCGTCGATCTGACCCTGCAGGACGGTGTGCTCAGCCTGGTCGGCCGCAACGGCATGGGCAAGACCTCGCTGTGCAAGGCGATCATGGGACTGGTGCCGGTGTCGGGCGGTTCGATCACCGCGTTCGGCGAGGAACTGGTCGGGCGCTCCACCACCGATATCGCCCGGCTCGGCGTCGGCTATGTGC
>NZ_JAUYQU010000254.1 GCF_030697065.1 Bradyrhizobium sp. | reverse complement strand
ATTCACTCATCGGTATACCAAGAGGCAAGCCATGAGACGATCGGCCGCGCAGACGCGACTGCATATTCTCGACGCGGCATACGGATTGTTCTGGCGCCAGGGATTCCTCAGAGTTTCGATGGACGAGATTGCAGCACGCGCCGGCATCACCAAGCGAGCAATGTATCAACACTTCCGAAGCAAGGACGCCCTGATGGCGGCTACGCTGGCCTATTCCAGCGAACTGGCGCTGGAGCGACTGCGACAGTTCCATCGACCGGTCACGACAGGGGACGAACTGATCGAGAGTTATTTCGCACAGCTGCGTGAATGGGCGAAGAAGCCGAAATATTCCGGAGGGGGCTTCACGCGTGCCGTCGTTGAACTCGCTGATCTGCGCGGTCACCCTGCGCGGGCAATTGCGCGAAAGCACAAGGCCGCCGTGGAAAGCTGGCTCGCCGGCGAACTGGCCTCCACCGGAATTGCCTCCCCCGGTGACCGCGCGCGAGAGGTCATGTTGCTGATGGAGGGCGCCATGGCGCTCATGCTCATCCATGGCGATTCGAGCTGGGCTGACTCCGCCGCGCAGGCGGCAAAAAAACTACTGGGAAGCCGAGCTATCGCATCCTAGTCCGCCGGCGGCGCGAAGGATCGGCGGCAACGCCAGCGTCGCCGAATATTTCCCGCGCCTCCGCAAGGCCTATCTGATCGGAGAGACGGCGCCGGCGATTCCGGCAAGCCCGGCGACCGGGTGCCGTACGAGATATTCGAAACGCCCGAAGTCGCCGTCGCCAGCGCGGCATGCGACGCTGATGTCTCGGGCTTATCCCTGTGGTGCTGTCGCCGTTATCGAAGACAGATGATGGAGTATTTCGAGCATGGTCCAATGCTCGGTTCGATGCCCTCCGTTATTCCCAGATAGAGGCCCATACCGAGAAAAATCACCAAGCCCGCGGTTATCAATATCGTTTTCAACTTCATGGGCAGTGCTCTTTTGCGTTCCGCGACCTCGTCACCACGCTGGAGGTCTTCAAGCCGGTGGTGTGACGGTTTTGCAGTTGACGGGCTCAAACCGGATACTTCATTTTTTCGACAACAGGCATCGCGCCACGCGATGGTGACCCCATATGGTAGACGTGCCTGCCTCGCCACGCGTTGTTCGTGTGCGGAATGAAAACCTGTTTGAGGAACTGAAATTGACCCTGCCCATCATCGTCGCGACCCTTACCACTTTGCTTGTGCTCGGCGTGGGCGGCTGGATGACGACGGTCGGGAGCTGGTACGAAAATCTGAAAAAGCCGTGGTGGAACCCTCCCAACTGGATATTTGGACCGGCCTGGACGGTGATCCTCGGCCTCGCCGCATGGTCAGGCGTGCTGGCCTGGACACAAGCCTCCAGCAGTTCGGGGCAACTTCTCATCCTCATCCTGTTCGGCATCAACATTGTCCTCCACATGCTCTGGAGTCCGCTGTTCTTCAATCTGAAGCGACCGGACTGGGCCCTGATCGAGGTGCCGTTCCTCTGGCTTTCCATCGTGGCCCTCATGTTCGGCGTGGCGCAATTCTCCACATTGGCAAGCTGGCTCCTTTTGCCCTACCTCCTCTGGGTGACATTCGCGGCCTTCCTCAACCTCACGATCGTGCGAATGAACCGGCCGTTCGGCAAGGCCGATAGGTCGAAAATCTAGCAAGATTCATTCGCACAGATCGGCCAGGCAACGGCGCGCCCTTCTCCCATAAGGAATAGTTTGGATCGGTCCAGGAAAACAAAATTTCCTCTCCCTCTATGTGTCCTGCATCCTGATTGTGTCGCAACCAAACGCGGTACCCGTTTTCAGGGGAGGAACCTATGAGCGACGAACGGGCCTCGTCGGACGCGCGTCTCGATCGCGTCAACGAACGAATCGTTCGGTCGCGGGCTCTGATCCTTGATGTCGATGGCACGCTGGCTGAAACCGAGGAAGTTCATCGCCTGGCCTTCAATGCCGCCTTCGCCAGAGCCGGTCTCGCCTGGTGCTGGGGACGCGTTGTCTACAAGGACCTGCTTCGGGTTGCGGGCGGCAAGGAGCGGATTCGCGCCTTCGATCGCCGGTTGGGAGGGACGTCATCACTTTCGGACGCCGAGATCGCAGAATTGCACATGACCAAAACCACGATCTACGCCGATCTGATGGCAAGTGGTGGCTGCCCGCTACGTCCAGGCGTCGAAGCCCTGTTGAATCAGGCGCGGACACGCGGTCAGCGCCTGGCGATTGCGACGACGACCTCTCGCGGCAACATCGATGCCTTGCTTGGGCCGGCGTTGGGTCGGGCTTGGGCGAACCGGTTCGTGGCGATCGTCGCAGGTGACGAGGTGGCGAACAAGAAGCCGGCGCCGGACGTCTACCTGGAAGTGCTGGCTCGACTGGATCTGTCCGCATCCGAATGTCTGGCGATCGAGGATTCCGGCATAGGGTTGGTTGCGGCATCACGCGCCGGAATTCCCGTGCTGATATCGCGCAGCGCCTACTTTCTGGACGACGACTTTTCAGAAGCGCTTTATGTGACCGATGATCTCGGCATGCTGAACGGCAAGGGAGTTGTGGAAGAGGGCAAGTTGCGCGGAGCGTTGTGATACCCAAAACGAGCCACCGCCTGTCTCACGCAATCGGCCGTCAAAACATTTCCATCCCATTAACCCCTTGATAACCATCCTCGGCCACCAATGGGCGATACCTCAGCCCCTTGGGGACGCCCATGATCTCCCGTGAACAACGCACTCCCCTGAGCGAATGGTGGTGGACGGTCGACCGCCTGCTGCTGGCGGCGATCGCCGGGCTGATGCTGGGCGGCGTCATCCTGTCGCTGGCGGCCAGTCCGCCGGTCGCGACCAGGATCGGCCTGGATCCGTTCCATTTCTTCAACCGCCATGTGCTGTTTCTGCTGCCGTGCTTCATCGTGCTGATCGGGGTCTCGTTCCTGTCGCCGCGCCAGATCCGGCGCGTCGCGCTGGTCGTATTCGCGGTTTCCGTCGTGCTGATCGTGGCGACGCTGCTGATCGGACCCGAGGTCAAGGGGTCGCGGCGCTGGATCACCCTGCTCGGCGTCAACATCCAGGCTTCCGAATCCGCCAAGCCCGCCTTCGTGGTGCTGGCGGCATGGCTGTTCGCGGAATCGGCACGTCGGCCGGAAATGCCGGCGACCTCGATTGCGCTCGGGCTGCTGCTGACGCTGGTGGCGCTGTTGGTGCTGCAGCCCGATTTCGGCCAGACCCTGCTGATCCTGATGGTGTGGGGCGCGCTGTTCTTCATCGCGGGGATGCGGATGATCTGGGTGGCCGGGCTCGCCGCCGCCGCCGGCGCCGGGCTGTTCGGCGCCTATCTCATGGTCCCGCACGTCGCCTTCCGCATCAAGCGCTTCATGAATCCCGGCACTGGCGACACCTTCCAGGTCGATACCGCGATGGAGGCCTTCTCCAACGGTGGCTGGTTCGGCCTCGGCCCGGGCGAGGGCATCGCCAAGCGCAGCCTGCCGGACAGCCATACCGACTTCGTCTTCGCCGTCGCGGCGGAGGAGTTCGGCATCATCCTGTGCCTGGCGCTGCTGGCGCTGTTCGCCTTTGTCGTGATCCGTACGCTGGCGCGCGCCTATGCCACAGAGGATCTGTTCTCGCGGTTCGCGGCCTCCGGCCTCGCCATCCTGTTCGGGGTGCAGGCCGCGATCAACATGTCGGTCAATCTGCAACTGATACCGGCCAAGGGCATGACGCTGCCGTTCATTTCCTATGGCGGCTCCTCCATCATCTCGCTGGCCTACAGCGTCGGCATGATGCTGGCGCTGACGCGGCTGCGGCCGCGCACCGAGATGGAATCGATCGGCGACGCCAACGCCGCGCCGAACTACGCGTGAACGATCAACGCCACTCGTTAGTACCGACTGTGTGAGTTGGGGGAGTCGCTTGCTGCCCATGCTTCGAGACGCATCGCCCTGCGATGCTCCTCAGCATGAGGTCATTGTGTTTCAACAAGTAAGACCTCATCCTGAGGAGGCCACGGAGTGGCCGTCTCGAAGGATGGCAGCAACTTCGATTTTTGCTTTCAGGTACCAGGCTATCCCATGGACAGTTCCTCGCCCCTCATCCTGCTGGCCGCCGGCGGCACCGGCGGTCATCTGTTTCCCGCCGAGGCGCTCGGCGTCGAGTTGATCCGGCGCGGTTTTCGGGTGCGGCTTGCCACCGATGCCCGCGCGCTGCGCTACAGCGGCCTGTTCACCAGGGACACCATCGACGTGGTGCCGAGCGAGACCGTGCGCGGCCGCACGCCATGGTCGCTGGCCCGCACCGGCATGCTGCTCGCCGCCGGCACCGCGGTATCGCTCAATCTGATGCGGCGGCTTCGTCCAAGGGCCGTGGTCGGTTTCGGCGGCTATCCGACCTTGCCGCCGCTGCTGGCGGCCAGACTGTTCGGCGTGCCCGGCATCATTCACGAGGCCAATGCGGTGCTCGGCCGCGCCAACCGGTTCCTGTCCGGCCGCGTCAGCGCGATCGCGACGTCGCTGCCGGGCGTGCTGGACCGCGATCCCGCGCTGGCCGGCAAGACCACCACCGTCGGCACGCCGATGCGCCCGGCGGTCCTCGCCGCGGCCAAGGTGACATTCGCTTCGCCCGAGGCGACCGGCCCGCTTCGCCTGCTGGTGGTCGGCGGCAGCCAGGGCGCGCGGGTGATGGCCGATATCGTGCCTGGTGCGATCGAGCGGCTGGCGCCGGCGCTGTGGAGCCGGCTGATCCTGACCCAGCAGGTGCGCGAAGAGGACATGGCGCGGGTGCGCGCGGTCTATGACCGGCTCAAGATCCAGGCCGAACTGGCGCCGTTCTTTACCGATTTGCCGGCGCGGCTGGCGTCGAGCCATCTGGTGATCTCGCGCTCCGGTGCCGGCACCGTGGCCGAACTCGCCGCCATCGGCCGGCCCTCGATCCTGGTGCCGCTGCCCGGCTCGATCGATCAGGATCAGTTCGCCAATGCCGGCGTGCTGGCGCAGGCGAACGGCGCGATCCGGATTGCGCAGACGGACTTCACGCCCGACCGGCTGGCCGCGGAAATTTCCACCCTCGCCGCCGAGCCGGAGCGGTTGACCGCGATGGCCGCCAGCGCCCGCACCATGGGCCGGCTGGACGCCGCCGAGCGGCTGGCCGATCTGGTGGTGAAGACAGCGGGAATCTGACGTCCTCGTCATTCCGGGGCTCGCATCGCGAGCGAACCCGGAATCTCGAGATTCCGGGTTCACTCACTGCGTGAGTGCCCCGGAATGACGAAAAGGGCCTTGTCATGCCCCGCGAAAGCGGGGCATCCAGTACCCCGCGCAGCTGATTTGGACCTCGGGCTTCGCGGATTACTGGATCGTCCGCCTTCGCGGACGATGACGTCAGGGAAGATGCCATGAGACTGCCGCGCGAGATCGGACCCATTCACTTCGTCGGGATCGGCGGCATCGGCATGAGCGGCATCGCCGAGGTGCTGTGCAATCTGGGCTACACCGTGCAGGGCTCCGACGCCTCCGAGGGCGCCAACGTCAACCGGCTGCGCGACAAGGGCATCCGGATCTCGGTCGGCCACAAGGCCGAGAACGTCGCCGGCGCCGAGGTGCTTGTCGTGTCGACCGCGATCAAGCGCGACAATCCCGAACTGATGGCGGCCCGCGCGCAGCGCATCCCGGTGGTGCGCCGCGCCGAAATGCTGGCGGAGCTGATGCGGCTGAAAAGCTGCGTCGCGATCGCGGGCACCCATGGCAAGACCACGACCACCTCGATGGTCGCAGCGCTGCTCGATGCCGGCGATCTCGATCCGACCGTGATCAATGGCGGCATCATCAACGCCTACGGCACCAACGCCCGGCTCGGCGCCGGCGAGTGGATGGTGGTGGAGGCCGACGAGAGCGACGGCACGTTCCTGAAACTGCCGGCCGACGTCGCCATCGTCACCAATGTCGACCCCGAGCATCTCGACCATTTCGGCACCTTCGAGGCGGTGCAGGACGCGTTCCGCCATTTCGTCGAGAACGTGCCGTTCTACGGTTTTGCCGTGATGTGCATCGACCATCCGGTGGTGCAGAGCATCGTCGGCAGGATCGAGGACCGCCGCATCATCACCTACGGCGAAAATCCGCAGGCCGATGCGCGGCTGGTCGATCTCGTCCCGACCGGCGGCGGCTCCAAATTCACGGTCGCGTTCCGCGACCGCAAGGCCGGCACCTCGCACGAGATCGTCGACCTCGTGCTGCCGATGCCTGGCCGCCACAATGCGCTGAACGCCACCTCGGCGATCGCGGTGGCGCACCAGCTTGGCCTGTCCGACGACACCATCCGCAAGGCGCTGGCCGGCTTCGGCGGCGTCAAGCGGCGCTTCACCAGGACAGGCGAATGGAACGGCGTCACCATCATCGACGATTACGGACATCATCCGGTCGAGATCGCGGCGGTGCTGAAGGCGGCGCGGGAATCCACCGATGGCAAGATCATCGCCGTGGTGCAGCCGCATCGCTTCACGCGATTGCAGTCGCTGTTCGAGGAATTTTGTACTTGTTTCAACGATGCCGACACGGTGGTGGTCGCGGAAGTCTATCCGGCCGGCGAGGCGCCGATCGAGGGCATCGACCGCGATCATTTTGTGCTGGGCCTGCGCGCCCATGGCCATCGCGAGGTGATCCCGCTGCCGGCTTCCA
>NZ_JAUYQU010000250.1 GCF_030697065.1 Bradyrhizobium sp. | reverse complement strand
GGGCTTCTTATCCAGGTACCGTCATTATCGTCCCTGGCGAAAGAGCTTTACAACCCTAGGGCCTTCATCACTCACGCGGCATGGCTGGATCAGGCTTTCGCCCATTGTCCAATATTCCCCACTGCTGCCTCCCGTAGGAGTTTGGGCCGTGTCTCAGTCCCAATGTGGCTGATCATCCTCTCAGACCAGCTACTGATCGTCGCCTTGGTGAGCCGTTACCTCACCAACTAGCTAATCAGACGCGGGCCAATCTTTCGGCGATAAATCTTTCCCCGTAAGGGCTTATCCGGTATTAGCACAAGTTTCCCTGTGTTGTTCCGAACCAAAAGGTATGTTCCCACGCGTTACTCACCCGTCTGCCGCTGACGTATTGCTACGCCCGCTCGACTTGCATGTGTTAAGCCTGCCGCCAGCGTTCGCTCTGAGCCAGGATCAAACTCTCAAGTTGGACTTGAAACTTTAAACCGGCTGATCACAACGTTTGACGAGGTCCCACCATATTTATCGCCTGCGATTCACATCGCGGACGACGATGGTGTAACCTATGTAAACGTGTTCCGCCGAAGTCTTTCGTCCAGCCTCAACACTCAGGAACCGAAGCTCCTGGGTAATCGAGACTCGCAAGGACTCCGCCGTCCACGTTTCTCTTTCTTCATCTTCACTTGTCAAACAGCCCGGGGTTCGAAAACCCCACTTCCATCTCTGGAAGGATATCCTCGCTCTCACCCGACGACAAATAACAACCGATGACTATCGGCTGTTGATTCACTCATCTTAGTGAGGAGCATCACGGGCGCGGAAGGTTGCCGTGGCCAAGGGCCAAAGCACCGCCGCGCTCAGTGGTCGGGTTATAAGCCCCCCCGCTCGGGGTTGTCAACGCCTGTTGTCAACAAATCGTCGCATCGGGGGATAGAATCTTGCCGGACGCGGAAGCCCGCTATTTTTAGGTACTTTACGCCGTACTTGAGCCACAATCCTGCGACGTTCTGACTATACGTATGCATTGAATCGCCTGAAGTCAGTGGGGGCTGCGGGCGATTTTCTACCTGGGAACGGCGATCTTCCATGAACCCGTCGCCTTTCCATTACGGCCGAGAAACATCGAAAGATCTGCACAGCATTGACGTTCGTGATCCCGGCCAGCCTTTTGGCCTCTGAATCCCGAATAGCGGTGCGCGCGTGGTGCGCCATGCTCCTGAAATCGCCTCCCGGAGGGCGAAGCCGGGGGTGCCGGATGAACCAGGATCTTGTCGCATGTTAAGGGAATTCGGGGGGGACACTGGGTTGAATCACAGAACGTCACGCGGCGGCTACGGACGCGAGACCGGGATCATCGATCTGGGTCACGAGCCGCCGCTTTCCGTTGACGGCTCCGAGGCTGCGGTCATCGATCGCCGCCGCGTCTCCGTACAGTGGTTCAGCGGCACCATTCTGACTGGTCTGTGCGGCGCGGCCCTTATCGGCGGCGCCGTTTTTGCGTCGCTCGACGGCGAAATGACCTTCGCCAGAGTGCCGGAACGGGTCGAAGGCGCCCTGCGCGGCGCGTTCGGCGCCAACGACAAGAATGCCAGCCTGCACAAGAGCGATCGCCTGCCTCCCCCCGGCGAAACGACTGCCGCCCGCAATGTCATACGGGTTTCCACCGTCACCCGGGTCGGCAACCGCGACGTGATGCGGGTGCGACCGTTCATCCGCATTTCCGGCAATCTGGCGATGGCGACCAGCGACCTCAGCGCCAAGATCCCGCCTTTCAACGCCCAGCGCTTGCTGACCGATGTCGGCGCCGCCGTGCCCGCGGCCGCCGAGGATCCGAACAATCCCGACGCGATCGAACCCGATGCCGAGGTCTCGTTCGTTACCAGGGATCTCGCGCCGATCCTGCCGAAGGCGAAGCTTGCCGCGGTAGTCGCGCTCGACGAGGTGATCATGCGGGTCCGCGACGCCTCCAACTGGCGCGGCAATAGTGGCGTGCGCTACACCGCCTTGGCCAGCGCCACCGCCGACGCCAGCGGCGCCCGGCCCGACATGAAGATGGCCTACGCCACCGAGGGCAATGTCGCCAACGATCCCTATGCCGGCTTCGAAACCCGCGTGGTCCCCGAGAACGTCACGCTGCTGCCGAAGACCAAGGATCAGATCACCGGCGGCAACCCTCTCGGCGAGCGCGTCCATGTCGTCAAGAAGGGCGATACCGTCACCTCCATCCTGCGCGACCAGGGCGCGACGCCCGAAGAGGCGAAAGCCATTGCCGCCACGCTCGGCCCCCGCGGCCGCGACGGCGGACTTAAGGACGGCCAGAAGCTGCGCATCCTGATGGCGCCGGCGGGCCCAGCCCCCGGTCAGCGGCTGCAGCCCTACCGGGTGATCGTCGCCAACGATTCGACCGTCGAAGCCGTCGCCGCGCTGTCCGATCTCGGCAGATACGTCGCCGTCGACGTCCTGAGCCTGAACACCGTCACCGCGGCTGCCGCGACCGATGACGACGACGACGAGGATGACGGCACCGGCGTGCGGCTCTACCAGAGCATCTACGAGACCGCGCTGCGCAACAAGGTTCCGGCCACCGTCATCGAAGACATGATCCGGATCTACTCCTACGACGTCGACTTCCAACGCAAAGTGCAGCCCGGCGACTCCTTCGACGTGTTCTTCGCCGGAGAAGACGAAGGCGCCACCATCACCGAGAAGACCGAGGTACTGTTCGCCTCCCTCACCGTCGGCGGCGAAACCAAGAAATACTATCGTTTCCAGACCCCCGACGACGCAGTGGTCGATTTCTACGACGAGTCCGGCAAGAGCGCGAAGAAGTTCCTGGTGCGCAAACCCGTCAACTACGCGATCATGCGCTCTGGCTTCGGCGGCCGCCGCCATCCCATCCTCGGCTACGTCAAGATGCACACCGGCGTCGACTGGTCGGCGCCCTACGGCACGCCGATCTTCGCTTCCGGCAACGGCGTGGTCGAAAGGGTCGGCTGGGAAGGCGGCTACGGCAAATATGTCCGCCTGAAGCACAACAACGGCTACGAGACCGCTTACGGCCACATGTCGGCCTATGCCAAGGGCATGGAGCCCGGCAAGCGGGTGCGGCAGGGCCAGGTTATCGGCTTCGTCGGATCGACCGGCATGTCGACCGGCGCCCACGTCCACTACGAAATCCTGGTCAACGGCCGCTTCGTCGATCCGATGCGCATCAAGCTGCCGCGCGGCCGCTCGCTCGACGGTCCGCTGATGGCCGGGTTCGAGAAGGAGCGCGATCGGCTCGATGCCCAGATGAGCAATCGCGGCAACCCGGCACGCGTCTCCGAGGCCGGTATTCCGGCCCAGCCGCAACCACGCCAGATCGTCAACCGCTAGATCCGACAATGGCTTGCCCGGCGCAGCCGCGCTGCGTCCGGGCAAGGTTCAAGTGCTTAGTTCAGTTTCCGTTTCGGGATCGGCGCCTCGAACTGCGCGATCTCGGCGGTTTGCGGCGCCTTGCCGTTGAAGGTCAGCACATTGCCCTCCACAGAGATCGCGACGCGATCGCCGTCGGCGATTTCGCCGGCGAGAATCATCTCAGCCAGCGGGTCCTGGACGTGGCGCTGGATCACCCGTTTCAGCGGCCGGGCGCCATAGGCGGGATCCCAGCCCTTGGCGGCGAGCCAGTCGCGCGCCGCGGCATCCAGCGTGAGCACGACCTTGCGCTCTTCCAGCAGCCGCGTGAGCCGGCCGAACTGGATCTCGACGATCCGGCCCATCTCGCTCTTCTGCAGCCGGTGGAACAGGATGATCTCGTCGACCCGGTTGAGGAATTCGGGGCGGAAGTGCGCGCGCACCATGCCCATCACCTGCTCGCGCACGGCTGAGGTATCCTCGCCCTCCGGCTGGTTGACCAGGAATTCCGAGCCGAGGTTCGAGGTCATGATGATCAGCGTGTTGCGGAAGTCGACGGTGCGGCCCTGACCGTCGGTCAGGCGGCCGTCATCGAGCACCTGCAGCAGCACGTTGAAGACGTCGGGATGGGCCTTTTCGATCTCGTCGAACAGCACCACCTGGTAAGGCCGCCGCCGCACCGCTTCGGTCAGCGCGCCGCCCTCGTCATAGCCGACATAGCCGGGAGGCGCGCCGATCAGCCGCGAGACCGAGTGCTTCTCCATGTATTCGGACATGTCGAGGCGAACCATCGCCGTCTCGTCGTTGAACAGGTACTCGGCGAGCGCCTTGGTCAGTTCGGTCTTGCCGACGCCGGTCGGCCCCAGGAACATGAACGAGCCCATCGGCCGGTTCGGATCCTGCAGGCCCGCGCGCGAACGGCGCACCGCGGTGGCGACCGCATGCACCGCCTCGGCCTGGCCGACCACGCGGTTGCCGAGGCTGTCTTCCATCCGCAGCAGCTTGTCCTTTTCACCCTCGAGCATCTTGTCGACGGGCACGCCGGTCCAGCGCGACACCACCTGCGCGATGTGGTTGGCGGTGACCGCCTCCTCCATCATCTCGCCGGCGTTTTCATTGGCTTCGATGTCGGCGAGCTTCTTCTCGAGCTCGGGAATCCGGCCATATGAAAGTTCGCCGGCGCGCTGGTACTCGCCGCGGCGCTTGGCTTCATCGAGCTCGAGCCGCAAGGCCTCCAGTTCGCTCTTCAGTTTTTGCGCGTTCGACAGCTTGCTCTTCTCCGAGCTCCAGCGCGAGGTCAGGTCGGCCGACTTCTTTTCGAGTTCGGCGAGTTCCGTCTCCAGCGTCTGCAGCCGGCTTTTCGAGCCGGCGTCGCTTTCCTTCTTCAGCGCTTCCTGCTCGATCTTGAGCCGGATGATTTCCCGGTCCATCGAATCGAGCTCTTCCGGCTTGGAATCGACCTGCATCTTCAGGCGCGCCGCAGCCTCGTCCATCAGGTCGATCGCCTTGTCCGGCAGGAAACGGTCGGTGATGTAGCGATTCGACAGCGTGGTGGCCGCCACCAGCGCGGAATCGGTGATGCGCACGCCGTGGTGCTGCTCGTATTTGTCCTTCAGGCCGCGCAGGATCGAAATGGTGTCCTCGACAGTCGGCTCGGACACGAAGATCGGCTGGAACCGGCGCGCCAGCGCGGCATCCTTTTCGACGTGCTTGCGGTATTCGTCGAGCGTGGTGGCGCCGATGCAATGCAATTCGCCCCGCGCCAGCGCGGGTTTCAGGAGGTTGGACGCGTCCATTGCGCCATCGGCCTTGCCGGCACCGATCAGCGTGTGCATCTCGTCGATGAACAGCACAATGCTGCCCTCGGCCGAGGTGACCTCGGCCAGCACGGCCTTCAGCCGTTCCTCGAATTCGCCGCGGTATTTGGCGCCCGCGATCAGCGAGCCCAGATCGAGCACCAGCAGTTTCTTGTCCTTGAGGCTTTCCGGCACGTCGCCATTGAGAATCCGCAACGCCAGGCCTTCGACGATCGCGGTCTTGCCGACGCCGGGCTCGCCGATCAGCACCGGATTGTTCTTGGTACGGCGGGACAGCACCTGGATGGTGCGGCGGATTTCCTCGTCGCGCCCGATCACCGGATCGAGCTTGCCGTCGCGCGCGGCTTGGGTCAGGTCGCGGGAATATTTCTTCAGGGCGTCATAGGCATTTTCCGCCGTCGCGGAGTCGGCGGTGCGGCCCTTGCGCAGCGATTCGATCGCGGCGTTGAGGTTCTGCGGCGTGACGCCACCCTTGCCGAGGATGCCTCCAGCGTCGCTGCCCTTCTCAAGCGCGAGGCCCAGCAGCAAACGTTCCACCGTGACAAAACTGTCGCCGGCCTTTTCGGCGGCCTTTTCCGCGGCGTCGAATGCGCGCGCCAACTCGGGGGCGAGATAAACCTGCCCGGCGCCGCTTCCGGAAACCTTTGGCAGCTTGTTGAGCGCGTCTTCGGTCGCCTTGAGGATCGCGCGCGAATTGCCGCCGGCGCGGTCGATCAGACCGCCGGCGAGGCCCTCGCTGTCGTCCAGCAGCACTTTCAGCATATGCAGCGGCGAAAACTGCTGGTGGCCGTCGCGCATGGCGAGCGACTGGGCGGACTGGATGAAACCGCGCGCACGCTCGGTGTATTTTTCGATATTCATTAGGTCATTCCCTCAGCCTGCCGCTCCGCCCCTTGAGGCACGGTCGCCGCATCTTCATTGGGTTTCCGCCGCGCGCATTGACACTCGTCAACCGGCAGCGGCCGCGTCGCCGGCGCTTGCGCCGGCTTGAGGCAAATGTGGGAAGGGGTTTGCGGAAACGGAAGAGGCAACTTCACAAAATCGTGTGCGGTGGCGCCCGGCCGGGGAATCTCCTAAAAAGCCGCATGTCGCGCACCCTCCCCGCCAAGATCGCCAGCCTTTACCGCTATCCCGTCAAGGGCCTCTCCCCGGAACCCCTGCCCAACGTCAGGCTGGGCGTCGGCCAGACGCTTCCGGCAGACCGCCGCTACGCCATCGAAAACGGCCCCAGCGGCTTCGATCCCGCCGCGCCGAAGTGGAAGGTGAAAGCCCATTTCCTGATGCTGATGCGGGATGAATGGCTGGCGGCGCTGCACAGCCGTTTCGACGATGCCACCAATGTTCTGACCATCCGCCGCAACGGCGCGGTCGCAGCCCAGGGCAATCTGGAAACCGCCGAAGGCCGGGCCGCCATCGAGCGGTTCTTCGCCGAGGGCTACGCCGGATCGATCAAGGGCCCGCCCCGGATCCTCTCCAGCGCGGGCTACAGTTTTTCCGATATCGCCAGCAAGGTGGTCTCCATCATCAATCTCGCCAGCCTGCAGGCGATCGAGACCATCGTCGGGCAGCCGGTTCACCCGCTCCGGTTCCGCGCCAACCTCTATGTCGAGGGCTGGCCGGCATGGCACGAGTTCGACCTGCTCCACCAGACCCTTGCGATCGGCGACGTCAGACTGAAGGTGGTGAAGCGGATCACCCGCTGCGCCGCCGTCAATGTCGATCCCGAAACCGCGGCGCGCGACCTCAGCATCCCGCAGGCCCTGACGCAGCGATTCGGTCACAACGAGTGCGGCATCTATGCCGAGGTGATCGCCGGCGGAACCATGGCCGTCGGCGATGCGATCGCGGTGGTCGAGCCGAAGCTTTTGTAAATCCGTCAATGCTGGCGCAAGCGAAGCAATCCATTCACGCAGCATGGATTGCTTCGTCGCTGCGCTCCGCGCAATGACGCGGATAGACCTCAGTTCGGCATCACGTAGGCGTAGATCCGGCCGCGCGAGACCGGAGCCTCCCTGACCCGGTTGCCATTGTTGCCGGAGACCACGATCGGATTGCCCTGTGCGTCGATGCCGCTCACGACGCCGACATGGCCACCGCCGCGTCCTCTGCTCATGACGGCGATGGCGCCGACCTGCGGGCCGGAGACGCGCTGGCCATAACCTGCGAATGAACGCGCCATATCCGAGCCGGTGCCGCGATGACCCGAGCGTTCCAGAACCATGTTCATGAACCGCGCGCACCACAGCCGGCCGCGACCGGTCGGGTTGCCGCCGAGATGGCGGCGCGCCTCGGCGACGACAGCGGATGAGCCGACACTACCCGGCGTGGCCGTGGCAGGGACGCCGGCGGCAACAGGCCCGACGCTGGCCTGCGCACCGGCCGTGCCGCGCGCTTTCATCCGCGCCACACCGCGCTCCCAGCGCGAGGCACGCGCAACGCGGCGGGAACGGCGCGTTTCGGTGATCACGTTCGATGTGCCGAATCCGCCGTAAATTGCCACGTCACCGGGGGCGCCGCTCGGTGTGAAGCTGATCTGTCCGTCGCCAAAGCGCCGCGCCTTCGGCGCGCGTGCGATATGGCGATGATGGCGATGGCTATGATGGTGCCGGGCATGCTGGCCGGCGTGATGCGCGTGAGCGTGCCGCCCTGCGCCGTTTTGCGGCTTGGCGGAAGCCGGAGCAGCGATGGCGAACAGCGCCATCGAACATGAAACCAACGCAACGAGACGAAGCGACCGGAACGCAACAACTGACTGAACCATACTCGACTTGATCCTCTATGACACACCCCCAGTTCCCAACGGTCCATGAAGGCCGTTATCCGGGGGTCGTAATGCGGGGCGGGGTATGGCGACAGCAAGACGCGATGCGGCGGTGCGGAAACGCTTTCGGGGTCATTCCGCGATCATTCGGTGGCGAAAATGATCGATCCAGCCGCATTGCGGACAACAGCATTAACTGCGATTTTCGCCGCCGGCCCAACGAGAGGAACGAGCAAATGCCCTATGCCGTCAGCAGCGACAATGTCCGGCTCCATTTCGAGGAAACAGGAAGCGGTACGCCGATCATCTTCCTGCACGAATTTGCCGCCGACCACACCAACTGGGAGCCGCAGATGCGCTACTTCGCGCGCGGCCACCGCTGCATCGCCTATTCCGCGCGCGGCTACACCCCGTCCGACGTGCCCGCGTCGAAGGAGGTCTACACCTACAGGCATTTCTATACCGACGCGCTGGCCGTGCTCGATCATTTGAAGATCGAAAAGGCGCATTTCGTCGGGCTGTCGATGGGCGCCTATTCGTCGCTGCAGATCGGCCTCAACGCGCCGCAGCGCGCGCTGTCACTGACGCTGGCCGGCGTCGGCTCGGGCTCCAGCCTGGAAAATCTCGAGGCGTTCCGCAGCCAGTGCCAGGCCAATGGCGAGCAATATGAGACGATCGGTTCGGTGGAGGTGGCGAAAGCGACGCGCGAGGCGCCGAGCCGGATTCCCTTCCTGGTGAAGGATCCGCGCGGCCACGCCGACTTTTACGCGGCCCTGGCGCGGCACGATGCCAGGGGCTCGGCCAATACCATGCGCAGCTTCCAGGGCGCCCGGCCGTCGATCTACACCCTGACCGACGCCATCAGGAAGGTCCCGACCCCGACCCTGATCATCTGCGGCGACGAGGACGACAATTGCATCGAGCCGAGTCTATTCCTGAAGCAACATTTGCCGGCAGCGGGGCTCACCTTCTTTCCGAAGAGCGGCCACGTGCTCAATCTGGAGGAGCCGGCGCTGTTCAACGAGATGGTCGAGCGTTTTATTGCGCTGGCCGAAGCCGGGCGATGGCCGGTACGTGATCCGAGGTCGATGGCGGCGGGGTAAGGACGGTGCGCCCCCTCTCCCGCTTGCGGGGGAGGGCTGGGGTGGGGGTGCTTCCGCGAGCACCGGCGCCAGCCGAGAGAATTCCCCCACCCGCCGCGCTCTTCGAGCGCGTCGACCTCCCCCGCGAGCGGGAGAGGTGCAGCGTGCTCGTTGCGCGAGGTGCTACTTCCCCTTCTCCGCGCGGCTGAGCAGGAACACGCCCTGCTCGCCGAACATGTTCCAGAACCACCACGGCAAATTGACCCGCAGCGGCCGGCCGTACATGTCGAGCGCCACCGCGCGCTCCATCTTGACGTTGATCTCGTCGCACAGCTGCACGAAATCCTTGATGGTGCAGAAATGGATGTTCGGCGTGTCGTACCAGGTGGCGGGCAGGTTTTCGGTGCGCGGCATGTGGCCGCCGACCAGAAGCTGGATCCGCATTTTCCAGAAGCCGAAATTCGGGAACGAGACGATGGCCCGGCGCCCGATCCGCAGCAGGTTTTCCAGCACCACGCGCGGCTGCCGCGTCGCCTGCAGGGTCTGTGACAGGATCACATAGTCGAAGGCGTCGTCGGGATAGTTGACGAGGTCGGTGTCGGCGTCGCCCTGCACCACCGCAAGGCCCTTGGCGACGCAGCGGTTGACGCCCTCGCGCGAAAGCTCGATGCCGCGCCCGTCGATGCCCCGCATCTCCAGCAGTTGCAGCAGGTCGCCCTCGCCGCAGCCGACGTCGAGCACTTTGGAGCCGCGTTCGACCATCTCGGCGACCAGCAGGTGATCACCGCGATAATGCCCGGTGTCCGGCGCCACCACGCCGGGCAGCGGCAGAACCTGTTGCTGCATGCTCATGCCAGCCCCCCGGCCAGCCCCCGCGCCTTGCCCGCGGATTGCAGGAAGGCCCGGGAGATATCGAAGAATTCCGGCACGTCGAGCAGGAAGGCGTCGTGGCCGCGATCGGTCTCGATCTCGGCGAACGACACCCGGGCGCTGGAAGCGTTCAACGCATGCACCAGCGCGCGCGATTCCGCGGTCGGGAACAGCCAGTCGCTGGTGAACGACACCACGCAGAACCGGGTCTGGATGCCGCGGAACGCCTGTGCCAGCACGCCGTCATGGTCGGCAGCGATGTCAAAATAATCCATCGCCCGCGTCAGGTACAGATAGGAGTTGGCGTCGAACCGCTCGACAAAGGACGAACCCTGGTAGCGAAGATAGCTTTCGACCTGGAAGTCGGCGTCGAACGAGAACGTTGGCAGTTCGCGGTCCTGCATCCGCCGCCCGAACTTGCGATGCAGCGCTGCGTCGGAGAGATAGGTGATATGCGCGGCCATCCGCGCCACGCCGAGACCACGGTGCGGGTGCGTGCCCTGCTCGAAATAGCGCCCATGGTGCCACTCGGGATCGGCCATCACGGCCTGCCGGCCAAGCTCGTGGAAGGCGATGTTCTGCGCGGAGTGACGCGTGCTGCAGGCGATCGCCAGGGTGGAGAATACCCGTTTCGGATAGGCCGCCGTCCACTGCAGCGCCTGCATGCCGCCCATCGAGCCGCCGACCACGCAGAACAGCGTGTCGATGCCCAGGCTATCGATCAGCATGGTCTGCGCGCGCACCATGTCGGGAAGGGTGATGATGGGAAAATCCAGCCCCCAAACCTTGCCTGTGGCGGGGTTGGTCGAGGCGGGGCCGGTCGACCCCATGCAGCCGCCGATCACGTTCGAGCAGATGATGAAATATTTCCCGGTATCGAGCGGACGTCCGGGGCCGACCATGGTCTCCCACCAGCCGGGCTTGCCCGTCATCGGATGAACATTGGCGACATGCTGGTCGCCGGTCAGCGCGTGGCAGACCAGAATGGCATTGGAGCGGTCGGCATTGAGTTCGCCATAGGTCTGGTAGGCGATCTGGAACGGCGAAAGATCGACGCCGCAATCGAGCTTCAGGGGCTGGTCCGCGCCAAAGGCCGCCAGCCGCGAAGTGGGATGATCCGCCTCGTGCGCGCGCTCCTCGGTATGGACCGAGGGACTGGCTACCGGCTGCAGGTTTACCATGTTGACACCGACCTCCCCCGGGGTGGCTCGAGACCACCGCGGAAATCAGGCCATAAAAAAACCCGGCCTGAACATAGGTTCGACCGGGATCACGCGTGTCCCCGGCCTGTTTAGCGAGTTGTTTAACGTGGCTGCAAGCCGGCCGGCTCAAATGACCACGGGATGGAATAAAGCTAGTCCCGGCCGGTCTTTTCGTCAAGACATGGGTTTGGACTGGGTTAACCGGATGTCCCTGGACCCTGATGGTGAGAGGCGCCCTTGCGCCGTCTCGAACCATGAGGGAGAACATGGTCCCATCCTTCGAGACGCGGCGCAGGCGCCGCTCCTCAGGATGAGGGCATCGTCGTTGCAACAGCCTTGAACTCGAAATTTCCATCTTCGCCAGGTTTCCCGCATGTCCAAACCGCCCCCCGCTCCGCCCTCGCTCGAGGTACTGCGCCAGGAGATCGACAGCATCGACGAGCAGGTCCACCGCCTGCTGATGGCGCGCGGCGACATCATCGACCGGCTGATCCAGGTCAAGCAGACCCAGGAGGTCGGCTCGGCGTTTCGCCCGGCGCGCGAGGCCGCGATGATGCGGCGGCTGGTCGAGCGTCACCGCGGTATCCTGCCGATCGACACCATCGAGAGCATCTGGCGCGTCATCATCTCGACCTTCACCTACGTGCAGGCGCCGTTCTCGGTGCATGCGGATGTGTCCATCGGCGAATCCGCGATGCGGGATTCGGCGCGGTTTCATTTCGGATTCGTCGTGCCCTATGTCTCGCATTTCAGCGCGCAGGCAGCGGTCGAGGCGACCGCCCGATCGAAAGGCGATCTGGCGCTGGTGCCGGCCGCTTCCAGCCGCACGCCCTGGTGGATCGCGCTGGAGGCCGAGGGCGCCCCGAAGATCATCGCGCGGCTGCCGTTCCTCGAGCGCGCCGACCATCCGGCCGCGCTGCCGGTGTTCGTGGTGTCGCGCGTCGCCGACAGCGCCATGGTGACCGAGGTCGAGACCTGGAGCGTGCGGGTATCCGGCTGGAACGCTGAAACCGCCCGCGCGCTGTCGCCGCTGGCCGAGATCGTCGCGGTGCCGGACACCGCCTTCGACGGCGCCGCACTTCTGGTGTCGATTTCCGGCGCGAGCAGCCTGGAAAAGATCCGGACCGCGTTGATCGAGGCCGGCGCCTCGGTGCGCTCCTCGGCACTCGTCGGCAGCCATGCAACGCGCTATACGGTGGCCCCGAACGGAGCAGCCAGGCACTGAACGCCTTGAAAGCCGCCCGATAATCCGGAGTTGAAGATGTCCCGCCCCGTGCCGAATCCCGGCATTCTCGAAATCGCGCCCTACACGCCGGGCAAGAGCCCGGTGCACGAACCGGGCCGCAAGATGTTCAAACTGTCGGCCAACGAGACCCCGCTCGGGCCCTCGCCGAAAGCGATCGCGGCCTACCAAAAGGCTGCCGATCATCTGGAGGACTATCCGGAAGGCACCTCCCGGATTCTGCGCGAGGCGATCGGCCGTTCCTTCGGACTCGACCCCGACCGCATCATCTGCGGCGCCGGCTCCGACGAAATCCTCAATCTGCTGGCGCGCACCTATCTTTCCCATGGCGATGAGGCGATCTCCACCACCCACGGCTTTCTGGTGTATCCGATCGCGACGATGGCGAGCGGCGCCATCAACGTGGTCGCGCCGGAGAAGGAGTTGACCGCCGACGTCGATGCGATCCTGGCGCGGGTGAGCCCACGCACCAAGCTGGTGTGGCTCGCCAACCCGAACAACCCGACCGGAACCTACATTCCGTTCGACGAGGTCAAGCGCCTGCGCGCCGCCCTGCCGCCGCATGTGCTGCTGGTGCTCGACGCCGCCTATTCCGATTACGTCTCGCGCAACGATTACGAGATCGGCATCGAACTGGTGGCGACCACCGAGAACACCGTGATGACCCACACGTTCTCCAAGATTCACGGCCTCGCTGCCTTGCGGATCGGCTGGATGTTCGGCCCGGCCAATATCGTCGACGCGGTCAACCGCATCCGCGGGCCGTTCAACGTCTCGACCCCGGCGATGCTGGCGGCGGTGGCGGCGATCGAGGACACCGCGCATATCCAGATGTCGAAGGCGCACACCGAGAAGTGGCGCAACTGGCTGACGGATGAGGTGACGAAGCTCGGCTTCAAGGTGACGCCGAGCGTGGCGAATTTCATCCTGATCCATTTCCCGCAGCAACAGGGCCAGACCGCGGCCGACGCCGACGCGTTCCTGACCAAGCGCGGCCTGGTGCTGCGCGGCCTGCCCAATTACGGCCTGCCGCATGCGCTGCGTCTGACCATCGGCACCGAAGAGGCCAACCGGCTGGTGGTCGAGGGCTTGCGCGATTTCGTGGCGCGCAAGTGAGCGCCGCACCGCTGTTCGACACGATCGCGCTGATCGGCTTCGGGCTGATCGGCGGCTCGATCGCGCGTGCCGCGCGCGCGCAGGGACTGGCGGGAGAAATCGTCACGACCGCGCGTTCGGCGAAGACCCGCGCGCGGGTCGAGGAACTCGGCATCGTCGACCGCGTGGTCGAGACCAATGCCGAGGCGGTCCGGGACGCCGATCTCGTCATCCTCTGCATTCCGGTCGGCGCCTGCGGCCCGGTCGCGCAGGAAATCGCCGGCCATCTCAAGGCGGGGGCTGTCGTCTCCGATGTCGGCTCGGTCAAGGGCGCGATCGTGCGTGACATGGCGCCCCATCTGCCTGACAGCGTGCATTTCGTGCCGGCCCACCCGGTCGCCGGCACCGAGCATTCCGGCCCCGATTCCGGATTCGCGGAACTGTTCATCAACCGCTGGTGCATCCTCACCCCGCCCGAGGGGGTGGATCCGGAGCCGGTCGAGCGGCTGCGCGCGTTCTGGGCCGGCCTCGGCGCCCGGGTCGAGATCATGACACCCGACCACCACGACCTCGTGCTCGCCATCACCAGCCATCTGCCGCATCTGATCGCCTACACCATCGTCGGCACCGCCGACGAACTGGCGCAGGTCACCTCCTCCGAGGTGATCAAGTTCTCAGCCGGCGGCTTTCGCGATTTCACCCGCATCGCGGCTTCCGATCCGACGATGTGGCGCGACGTGTTCCTGGCCAACAAGGACGCGGTGCTGGAAATGCTCGGTACCTTCAACGAGGACCTTTCAAAACTCACCCGCGCCATCCGCCGCAATGACGGTGAGGCGCTGTTCGAGCATTTTTCCCGCACCCGCGCCATCCGCCGCGGTATCGTCGAGATCGGCCAGGATTCGGCGGCGCCGGATTTCGGCCGCCCGCATGCGCAACTGGAGAAGAAGGCCGAGTAAGGTCTCCGTCACCTCGCCACCTTACGATCGTCATCTTCCGCGCATGCAGGGGATCCCGTACGCCGCGGCTTCTCGGTTCTATTAATGGCGGCTCTGAATACTGGATCGCCCGCCTTCGCGGGCGATGACAGTGTGGGTGTGATACGGCGACTTCGGTTGCAAACATGGCTTCGCATTCTCGCGGCTGAAATCACCCGAGGTTTGCCATCAATGCCCTGCCCTCCAGTCAGAGGGCGCAGGGAAAGCCGGGTGCACGCTGCACCCGCGGTCTCGTGTGCAAACTCGCACAAAACAAACGCACACGAGCATACAGGTCCAGCGGAGGCATCCGGCTTTCCCTGCGCGGCAGTTTACGGCTTATAGCGCGCTCTCCCCGGTGACCGGGCTTTCTTGCCACCGTCGCCCGCGCTTCTCGGCGCGAACTTGACACCAGCGTCGGGGTGTCAGGACCACACGATTTCGCCGTCCGCTTCAGGAACCCTCGTCAGAAGTACCATCCGCGTCCACCGCATCCCCGCCCCGCGCTGGTGACGTTGCGCAACGCCCCCCTGAATGGGACGGGATGGCCATTGATATAGCCCTGATATGGATTCCGATAAACAGAAATATTTTTGCGGCGAGGGCTTGACTCGAATTCTGTAAATCGGAAGTGTTTTGCCCGGCGGGTAGTCACACAGCGTCACACAGCAAGCGGCCGGAATGGCGCCCGGTGAACTTGCCCAAGGACGGGGATCCTCAAAACAGCGGCGGGACCTGCCCGACCTTCAGAGGTCCGAAAAACACCTCGCCGTCGACGAAACGCAGCGGGAATGCCCGCGCCTTCCTGCCTTCCAGCACGGCTTCCTTGCCGAGCGCGTTGATGCCGGTGATGACGCCGACATTGGCGTTCTGTTTGACGACCCTGCCGAGACCGGGAATCGCGCGGTCGAGGGCGCCGAGCAGGTTGGTGACGTCCTGACTCTTGACCCCCGGTGCTATGCGGTCGAGCGTCGCCTGCGGCACGCCCTCTTCCAGCATCTTCTCGATGCCGAGCGCCGGGATCACTTTCTCGATGCCGGCCACCGTCATCTGCAATTCGCCGTCGAGCCGGCCGCCGGCGCTGAGGCCGAGGGTGCCGGTCGCGACCGCGATCATCTCGCCCTGCGCAATCCGCGACTGGACGATTTCGACCCGGCCGCCGGCAGCCGCAATTTCGCGAAACCGCTCGGGCCAGGGCTTCGGCGAAAAATCCTTCAGCCCGCTCAGCAGCGTGCGGACGTCGGCGTCGAACGGGACGGCCAGCAGCGGATGCAGTTCCTGCACGCTGCCCTGCTCGATCTTCAGCACGGTCTCGATCACGGGGCGATCCTGCACCGAGCCTTCGGCGAGGCGGCCGTGCAACTCGACCAGTCTGGCGCGCGCCAGCGGCGTCTGCGCCGGGCCGTTGACGCGGTCGATCACGGGATCGTCGAACACGATCGAGCCGCGTTGCGGGACGTCCGGCAATCCGAACACGCTGCTGCGGGCCCTGCTCCAGTTCACCAGCATCGCGGGCGGGCCGCCGCGATCGGAAATCGTCGCCGGCGCGGTGAATTCGGCGATCAGCCGTTTCGGATCCCAGATCTGCGCCACCACGAGGATTTCGCCGAGGTTGGCGGTGACGGGGGCCTGCGTCGCGGCCTGTTCGGCGGTCTGCGAGCGCAGCGAGACGCTGGCGCCGCTGCAGCGGACTTCGAGGCGGAACGGGAAACCGGCCACCGTGCGCCTGGCGCAGTCGTAGACCCGGCCGGATTTAGCCTCCTGGGCGCGCCAGGCGTCGGCCTTGACCTCGACCTGGGAGGCGGCAAACAACCAGAATCCGCTCCAGGCCGCTGCGGCCACCAGGAGCAGAGCAGGCATGAAGAACAGGCGCCAAAGCTGGCGCCGGCGTGGCGCGAGGGTGATATCGGACATGCGGGACCTTTGGCGGACGATTTTGTCAATTAAGCGGTGATGTCGGCGGTCTCGCCGGCCGTGACCGGGTTGACGCCTTTTCACCCGCGGCAAAACTCTGCTAGGCGTGCGCGCGATGCCAGCCAAAATCGTCCACGAAGCGGAATTGTCCAAAGGCGACCTCTGGGTGTTCGGCTACGGTTCGCTGATGTGGCGGCCGGGCTTCGACTTCATCGAGCAGGTTCCGGCCCGCCTGATCGGCGAGCACCGCGCGCTCTGCGTCTATTCGTTCGACCACCGCGGCACGCCGGAAAAGCCCGGGCTGGTGCTCGGGCTCGACCGCGGCGGCGCCTGCCGCGGCGTCGCGTTCCGGGTGGCGGCCGGGCAGCGCGGCGACGTGGTGGAATATCTGCGCAGCCGCGAGCAGACCACCCACGTCTATCGCGAGGTGATGCGTTCGGTCTGGCTGGAGAACGAAGCCCGCGAGCGGGTCAGCGCGCTGGCCTATGTGGTCGACCGCGGCCATGTGCAATATGCCGGACGGCTGTCGCTGGCGGAGCAGCTGCGCTTCGTGCAGCAGGGCCACGGCCGCTCCGGCAACAACCGCGACTACGTACTGGCGACGGTGAAGTCGATCGAAGCGCAGGGTTTTCGCGATGCGCAACTGCATCAGCTGGCGGCGATGCTGCATGGGGATGCGCATCCCTCACCCTCCCCCGGAGTGGCAGGGTCGACGCGACTGTAACACGCGGTGGGCTGGGGTGACTGTCCCTCAACGCCCTAAACCAACAGATTTCACCCCGACCCGATCGCTGCGCTATCGGCTGAGACGGTAAGAACGCGACGCCAAGGCTTGGATCGCTCTGATCACAAAGGCTGCTGTCAAGCTTGGCCATGCTAAGGGCGACGCCGACAAAGGGCTCTCCCAGTTCGTGAGACAGGCCTCAATGAAAAAAGCCACCAGAATTCCAGGCTTGCTACCTGCCCGCGGGTTGCGAGCAATCGACACTGATCAAGCCGACGCTGGCGCGGGTTGATAATGCACTTCAAACACGGGTATAAAATGTTCCACAAAGCCTTGAGGGTACCCTCGCGCGACGAGTCTTTTCATTTTCTCCGGTGGCACATGATGAAAGACTTCAGCAACATTGCGTAGCTGTCGCTGAAAATCGTCTTCGCTAACAAGTTTGGCTAGATATCCCTCCCACACAATGCGGCCGTAGTTCAAATAAGTGAAAATCAGATTGTCCTCTAAAACACTAATGACAGTTGGCCCCATTTTCTCGAACGTTTCCATGTTCGTTGGGTTGGCAATCAGCATCGAATTCCATGTGTTGATGAGGCTGACCTGCTGAGCGATGAGCTCAAGCTTATTTTTCTTCTTGCTATCTCGATATGACATCCACGTCAGGATAAAAACCGCGAGGGCCGTCAGAAAGGTCGTAAACACGTTGGCCCATTGACCCCACGCGGCCCACCGCGATGTTTCTGTGAACCAACAACTTTTTGAATCCGGCGCACCCGCCTTGGCCAACTCCAGGCAGTCTTTAACTTCAGGTGCCTTTTGTTGCTGTACAGTTTGAGCCGGCTCAACGGCGTCCTGAGCCAATCCAACATTCGCAGAAATCAATGCAAAGACAATAATTAGCCACCGCATGCCGACCCCCAAAAGCGCAACAACATCAATATTCGTAGTTCGCTTGTCAATAGAAGAGGGAGGCCATTGCTACCAAGTCTTCTGCCTCCTCCCCCTCACCGTTTGAACAAGCCTCCTCAACACGGTCTTTTTGCAATACCATTGGTCGGTTAAGTCGAGACGAACGATGACTAGAGTAAAAAGCGGCGCTTCGTGATCGGACCTGTTGGTGCCAACAAAAGCAAAAATTGCGACTATTCCTTCGAATGTCCACCGGAGCCTTATGTGGATTCCGCCACGGCGGCGTGACGATCAACCGCGGCGCCGTAACCGATGGCGCAATCCGGGAACGTGACGACCAGGTGAATGTCAAGATTGCGCAGCACTTCGTCCGGGATACAATCTGCAGATGGTCCGGTATCGGCGCAATTTCGTCCCGGGAGGGATGTTCTTCTTCACCGTGACGCTGAATGATCGAAGATCATCGGCTCTGGTAGATCACGTGGCTGTTACGCACTGCATTTCGCGTGGCGCGCGGAGAGCGCCCTTTCGCCATTGATGCCATCGTCATTCTGCCCGATCACTTGCATGCGATCATGACATTGCCGCCGGGCGATTCCGATTATTCCGGGCGATGGCGGCGGATCAAGAGTGCCTTTACGCGCAGCGTCGTGGCGGCAGGGGTGCCGGTCTCTCGCAACGATCGAGGCGAATACCGTCTTTGGCAAAGGCGTTTTTGGGAACATACGGTACGCAACGACGTGGATTTCGAACGCTGCGCTGACTACATCCATTTCAATCCGGTCAAGCATCAATTGGTGACGTCATCCGGCGCGTGGCCGTTTTCGTCCCTGCATCGGTATGTTCGGGCCGGAGTGCTGCCCTGCGATTGGGGCGGCGGAGGCCGCGTGGATGACGCCGGCTTCGGGGAGCGCGGAGACTGATTCCCGGATTGCGCGATCGGCCGGCGCTTGGCGCCGACCGCTCGCTCCATCCAGGCTACAGGCCTGGAGGGTAAGCAAGAATCGCTACTTCTTCGGCGGCGCGCTCGGCACCACGCCGAACAATTGCGCCTGCTCCGCGCGGGCCGCCTCGACGAGGCGGTTGGTGGCGGCCTCGATCACGGTCGCGATCCGCACGATGAATTCCTTGCGGCTGA
>NZ_JAUYQU010000149.1 GCF_030697065.1 Bradyrhizobium sp. | reverse complement strand
ATTTCGGCGCCGGGGTCGGTGCCGCCGGGCTGGCGGTCGCCCGGCGCGTCGCCGGAATCGAACCGGTGCTGGTCGAGATCGACGCGGGGCTTGCAAGCCTTGCGCGCGAAAATGCCGCCGCCAATGCCATCGCCGCCCGCGTCATCGTGCTGGACGTCGCGGCCGCCGCCGACGCGTTTGCCGCGGCCGGTCTCGCCCCCGACAGCGTCGATGTCGTTCTGATGAATCCGCCGTTCAACGATCCGGCGCGGCACCGCGCCTCGCCGCATCGCGCCCGTGAGATCGCCCATGTGGCGCGGGCTGCGACGCTGAAGGACTGGATGCACGCCGCGCGACGAATTCTGAAGTCCGGCGGCGTCCTCACCTTGATCTGGCGCGCCGACGGCGTCGCCGAGGTACTGGCGGCGCTCGATCGCGGCTTCGGCAGCCTGGAAATTCTCCCTGTCCATGGCGCGGCGAAGACGCCCGCGATCCGCGTGCTGGTTCGCGCCATCAAGGGCGGCAAGGCTCCGACCCGAATCTACGCCGCGCTGATGCTCAATGACGAGTCGGGGGCGCCCAATGAACGGGTGCAGACTATCCTGGCGGGGAAGGGGGTATTGCCGTTGGCGATACCCAACGGTGCGTTTTGAGCAGACCGGTTACTGCGGAAGCGTTTCCGAGCGCTGATCTGGCGCGGAAGTGAAGTGAATTGCCGTCAAAAGTGCGCCAATCAGCAATACCAACAGATAGATTTTCATCTCTTTCTCCGCTGCGCCGTTGCAGCCTGCCAACCAGCACGAAGCTCAGCGCGTTCCATCTGATCCAATGACAACGGCGTGATGAAGATATGGTTAACTTTGAGGTAATGGCATGACGGAACCCACGGATACACGCGGCGGTATCGCCAATGTGATCGACCGGCTGATGAAATTCGTTCCGGCGCGTTTGCGCCGGGGAACGGCCGTCGTGCCGGTGGTCCGGCTGTCCGGCGTGATCGGCGCAGTGACGCCGTTGCGGCCGGGCATGTCGCTGGCCGGCGTCGCCCGGATTCTGGAGCGCGCGTTCGCCACCCGGAACGCCAAGGCTGTGGCGCTGGTGATCAATTCGCCGGGGGGATCGCCGGTGCAATCACGGCAGATTTACCTGCGGATCCGGCAGCTCGCGGCGGAAAAGAAATTGCCGGTCCTGGTGTTCGTCGAGGACGTGGCGGCGTCCGGCGGCTACATGATCGCCTGCGCCGGCGACGAGATCTTCTGCGATCCCTCGTCGATCCTGGGGTCGATCGGCGTGGTCGGCGGCACCTTCGGATTTCAGGAGTTGATCAAGAAGATCGGCGTCGAGCGGCGGCTGTATACGGCCGGCGAACACAAGGCGATGCTCGATCCGTTCCTGCCGGAAAATCCCGACGACGTCGCAAGGGTGAAGGCGTTGCAGCGCGAGATCCACGCCCTCTTCATCGCGCTGGTCAAGGAGAGCCGCGGCAGCCGCCTGAAGGGCGCCGACGATGTGCTGTTCTCGGGCGAATACTGGGCCGGCGAGAGCTCGGTTTCGCTCGGTCTCGCAGACGGCATCGGCGACCTGCGCTCGACGTTGCGCGCCCGCTATGGCGACAAGGTGCTGACGCCGGTGGTGGCGCCCCCGAGCGGGATGCTGGCGGGCCTGCTGGGCCGCAAATCGGCGGGTGCGGGAGCGCTGGCGTCGCTGGAAGGCGTGGCCAGCCTGCCGGACGAATTGATATCGGCGCTGGAGACAAGGGCGATTTGGGCCAAATTTGGGTTCTGACGGCGCAAGGCCCGCGCCATTTGGCCCCGCACAAGGTGATTGCGGCCGGGGCCGGCTTGCGCGAGACTGCGTCAGGGGCTGACGCTTGAACGACGAGGATCGACCGATGCCACCGCTGATCGCATTTGCTGGCGCCCTGGGTAGTCTGGCCGTGGTCCGCTGGGCCTGGCGCACCGCCAAGCGGGTCAACCGGGAATTGGAAGAGGCCCGGCTGGCACGGGTCGCCGAGCAGGTCCGCTCCAACGACATTCCGACGCTGCGGCGCGATCCCACCACCGGCGCCTACCGGCCGGGGTGACGTAACCGTAGGGTGGACAAAGCCGGCGGGTCGCGCGAACGCGCGTGTCTGGGCGTGCCCACCTTTTACATCACGATTTCGAAAAGATGGTGGATTCGAAAAGATGGTGGACACGGCGCGAAGCGCGCCTTTGCCTGCCCTACTTTTCTAAGGACCCCAAAAACACTTGCGCCGGCCTCGGGGTGGGGCACCACCCTTGAAGACCGGCGAGCAAGCCTGGAGGTCGCTTCGATTTTAGCAGGCGCTTGGGCGCTCGACTGTTCACAATCG
>NZ_JAUYQU010000069.1 GCF_030697065.1 Bradyrhizobium sp. | reverse complement strand
GGAGGAGATGGTTGCGCTGGACGACGCGCATCACCGGGTTCTGGCGCGCGACGTCGCCGCACTGCGGACCCAGCCGCCGCAGGCGATGTCGGCGATGGACGGCTACGCGGTCCGCTCGGCAGACGCCGGCCATGCCGCGGCGCGGCTGCGGGTGATCGGCGAGGTCGCGGCCGGCCGCCCGTTCGACAAAAGCGTCGGCCCCGGCGAGGCGGTGCGGATCTTTACCGGCGGCGTGATTCCCGATGGCGCCGATGCCGTCATCATCCAGGAAGACACCGTGGCCGAGGACGGCGGCATCACCATCACCGAGGCCGCACGCCCGGGGCGGCATATCCGTCCCGCCGGCATCGACTTCCGCAAGGGCGATTTGCTGCTGGCGCGCGGGACGCGCCTCACCGACCGCGACCTGTCGCTTGCCGCCGGCATGAATTACCCCGAGCTTCCGGTGCACCGCCGGCCCAAGGTCGCGATGCTCGCCACCGGCGACGAGCTCGTGATGCCGGGCGGAACCCCTGGCCCCGGGCAGATCGTCTATTCCAACGGCTACGCGCTGCGGGCGCTGGCCCGGCATGAAGGCGCCGACACGATCGATCTCGGCATCGCCGCCGACACGATGGACGCCACCACGTCGGGCATCCGCCGCGCCCGCGACTCCGGCGCCGACATCATCATCACCATGGGCGGCGCCTCGGTCGGCGATCACGACCTGGTCAAGCGATCGCTGGAGGCCGAGGGCGTCGCCATGACGTTCTGGCGGATCGCGATGCGGCCGGGCAAGCCGATGATGCATGGCCGGCTCGGCGCCATCAGGGTGATCGGCCTGCCCGGCAATCCCGTATCGTCCTATGTCTGCGGCTTCCTGTTTCTTGCGCCGCTGATTCGCGCATTGTCCGGTCGCTCGGCCATCCACCATGTCCGCGAGACCGCGCTGCTCGGGCGCGATATCGCCGCCAACGACATCCGCGAGGACTATCTGCGGGCCCGCCTGGAGCGGCGCGCCGACGGCGTGCTGATCGCCCACCCGGTCAACCACCAGGACTCGTCGCTGCTCGGGAATCTCGCTGCGGCGCGGGCCTTGATCGTCCGTGCGCCATTCGCGCCGGCAGCGCCCGCCGGCAGCTCCTGCGAGATATTTCGGCTCCCCGACTGACCGCGTTCGAGCCTCGAGGGTGGTCCCACAAAACCATGGCCCGTTGACGGGAAATTAAATGGTTGCGGAACACATATGGAACATATAGTGTTCGTTCATGATTTGTTTCGAGTAATGGTGCCAACCAGCCGGAATTGGAGACTCATCCCGAGTCCCGAGAATCCGGGGTTTCGGGATCGAACGCTCAAACTGGGGATTTGGTCGAGATGCTCACGCGCAAGCAATATGAACTCCTGCGATTCATCAGCGAACGCCTGAAGGAATCCGGCGTTCCGCCCTCCTTCGACGAAATGAAGGATGCGCTGGATCTGCGTTCGAAGTCCGGGATCCATCGCCTCATCACGGCCCTCGAAGAGCGCGGCTTCATCCGTCGCCTGCCCAATCGCGCCCGCGCCATCGAGGTGATCAAGCTGCCGGAGTTGTCGGGAAGCGGCGCCGGCAACGGCCGTCGCGGGTTTACCCCCAGCGTCATCGAAGGCACGCTCGGCAAGGTTCGCAGCGCCAGTTCGGATAATGACGGCGAGCGCCCGGTCTCGGTGCCGGTGATGGGACGCATCGCGGCCGGCACGCCGATCGAGGCGTTGCAGACTCGCAGCCACACCATCAGCGTGCCGCCCGACATGCTCGGCTCCGGCGAACATTACGCGCTCGAAGTGCGCGGCGATTCCATGGTCGACGCCGGCATCCTCGATGGCGACATGGCGCTGATCCAGCGCAACGAGACCGCCGAGACCGGCGACATCGTGG
>NZ_JAUYQU010000059.1 GCF_030697065.1 Bradyrhizobium sp. | reverse complement strand
CCCCTGGCGGTCAGCTTGATCATCGCTGTCTCGGGATCAGACCTGTAGCGCTCCTTGAGCGGGGCCTGGGTGGCGCGGAGTTCGGCGGCGTCCATTTTTTCTCTCCCGGGGATTATCGCGAACTGGATGTACCGGGTCAGCGCACGGATGTCACCATTCTCCGCCAGCGCGGAAAATTCATCGAACTATCAAAAACACCCACATTTTCAACCAGTTGACTGAGATATCGAAGCAAGAATACATACCACCGGCCTATCGTGTAGAGAGCGGATTTATTCAAGCTTGGGGGAACGCCGCACGGGCCTGTTGTTATCCGGCGGGAATCGCCCGTGACAGCACCGGCGCCGTCCGATATTCGGGTTAGGATATGGACAACCTCGTGACCCAGCCCCGCCCCGGCATTGACGACCGTTTCGATACCCCGCGGATCACCGCGGCGGTGGACGCGCTCGCCGCCACTCATGCCGGCCGCGAGGATGTTTTTCGCGCCGCGATGGCGCAGTTGCTCAAAGCGGAAATGATCGAGGCCCGCGCGGTGGCGCAGGCAGTGCTGCTGAAGGACCGGCACGGGCGGCGCTGCGCCGAGCGGCTGTGCTTCGTGCAGGACGAGATCATTCGCATCCTGTATTCGGCCGCCACCCGCCATCTCTATCGTTCGCCGGTGCCTTCCGGCGCCGAGCGCATGGCAGTGGTCGCCACCGGCGGCTATGGCCGCGGGCTGATGGCGCCGGAATCCGACATCGATCTCTTGTTCATCCTGCCCTACAAGCAGACCGCCTGGGGCGAGCAGGTGGCCGAGGCGATCCTGTATTGCCTGTGGGACATGGGGCTGAAGGTCGGCCACGCCACCCGCTCGGTCGATGAATCGATCCGGCAGGCGCGCGGAGACATGACGATCCGCACCGCGATCCTCGAGACCCGCTTCCTGACCGGCGACCAGCCGCTCTACGACGAACTGGTCGAGCGCTTCGACAAGGAAGTGGTGCAGGGCACCGCGGCCGAATTCGTCACCGCCAAGCTCGCCGAGCGCGAGGAGCGGCACCGCCGCGCCGGGCAGTCGCGCTATCTGGTCGAGCCCAACGTCAAGGACGGCAAGGGCGGCCTGCGCGACCTGCACACGCTGTTCTGGATCGCCAAATACGTCTACCGCGTGCGCGAGGCCGACGAGCTGCTGGAACACGGCGTGTTCGACGCGCAGGAATACCGCACCTTCCGCCGCTGCGCCGATTTCCTGTGGTCGGTCCGCTGCAACATCCATTTCTTCTCGGGCCGCGCCGAGGAGCGGCTGTCGTTCGACATGCAGCGCGAGATCGCGATCCGTCTGGGCTATACTTCCCATCCCGGCATGCAGGATGTCGAACGCTTCATGAAGCACTATTTCCTGGTCGCCAAGGATGTCGGCGACCTTACCGCGATCCTGTGCGCCAAGCTGGAAGACCAGCAGGCCAAGCCGGCGCCGGTGCTGAGCCGGATGATGGCGCGCCTAAGGCCTTCCAACAACCGCCGCCGGGTGCCCGACAGCGACGATTTCATCATCGACCACAACCGCATCAATCTCGCCGCGCCCGACGTGTTCAAGCAGGACCCGGTCAACCTGATCCGGATCTTCCGGCTGGCGCAGAAGAACAACCTCGCCTTTCATCCGGACGCGATGCGCACGGTGACGCGGTCGCTGAAGCTGATCAACACCCAGCTGCGCGAAAACCCCGAAGCCAACCGGCTGTTCATGGAGATCCTGACGTCGAACGACGCGGAAATCGTGCTGCGTCGCATGAACGAGACCGGCGTGCTCGGTCATTTCATCCGCGCCTTCGGCAAGATCGTGTCGATGATGCAGTTCAACATGTATCACCACTACACGGTCGACGAGCACCTGCTGCGCTGCGTCGGCTACCTCCAGGACATCGAGCGCGGCGGCAACGACGAGTTCACCGTCGCCAGCGACCTGATGCGCAAGATCCAGCCCGAGCACCGCGCGGTGATCTACATCACCACCCTGCTGCACGACATCGCCAAGGGCCGGCCCGAGGATCATTCGATCGCCGGCGCCAAGGTGGCGCGGCGGCTGTGCCCGCGGCTCGGCTTCAGCCCCGCAGATACCGAACTGATCGCCTGGCTGATCGAGCAGCATCTGACGATGTCCACGGTGGCGCAGTCGCGCGACCTCTCCGACCGCAAGACCATCGAGAATTTCGCCGCCGTGGTGCAGTCGGTCGAGCAGATGAAGCTCCTGACCATCCTGACCACCGCCGATATCCGCGGCGTCGGGCCGGGGGTTTGGAACGGCTGGAAGGCGCAGCTGTTGCGCACGTTGTATTATGAAACCGAACCGGTGCTGACCGGCGGCTTCTCGGAAGTAAACCGCGCGCGGCGCATCGCGATGGCGCAATCGGAATTCCGCGCCGCGTTCGGCGAATGGCCGGAAGCCGAACTCAATGCCTATATCGCGCGGCACTATCCGGCCTACTGGCTCAAGGTCGAACTGGCGCGCAAGATCCGCCATGCCCGCTTCCTGAAAGCCAGCGAACAGGCCGAACACAAGCTCGCGATCAATGTCGGCTTCGACGAGGCGCGAGGCGTCACCGAACTGACCATCTTCGCCAGCGACCATCCCTGGCTGTTGTCGATCATCGCCGGCGCCTGCGCCTCGGCGGGGGCCAATATCGTCGACGCCCAGATCTACACCACGACCGACGGCCGCGCGCTCGATACCATTGCGATATCGCGGGAATACGACCGCGACGAGGACGAGGGACGCCGTGCGACCCGGATCGGCGAAATGATCGAGGACGTGCTGGAAGGCAAATTGCGGCTGCCCGAAGTGGTCGCCAAACGTGCCGCCGGCCGCGGCAAGGCGCGCCCCTTCGTGGTCGAGCCGGAAGTCACCATCAACAACCAGTGGTCGGACCGCTACACCGTGATCGAGGTGTCCGGCCTCGACCGGCCGGGCCTGCTGTACCAGCTGACCACGGCGATCTCGAAACTCAATCTCAACATCGCCTCGGCGCATGTAGCGACCTTCGGCGAGCGCGCCCGCGACGTGTTCTACGTCACCGACCTGCTCGGCGCCCAGATCAACGCGCCGACGCGGCAGGCTGCGATCAAGAGCGCGCTGATCCATCTGCTCGCCAACGAAGAGAACGCGACGCAGCCCGCGGCGTAGAACTGATGAAACCTCGGTGAGGACTGCTCGCTGCGCAACGTGTCGTCCCGGCGCGTTGCAGTCATATCAATCGCGCAGCACCACGCCCTCGTGCGCCAGCAGCCAGCGCTTGCGCTCCAGCCCACCGCCATACTTTATCAGTGAACCATTGGCGCCGATCAGGCGATGGCAGGGTATGACGACGCTGAGCGGGTTGGCGCCGTTGGCGTGGCCGACCGCGCGCACCGCGCCGGGCGCGCCGATTTTCGCCGCCAATGCGCCGTAGCTCATGGTGCGGCCGGGTGGAATTCCGGGAAGCGCGTTCCAGACCCTGCGCTGGAACGGGGTCCCCGCGATGTCCCAGCGGATATTATTCAGGCAATCGAGATCGCCCCTGAAATAGCCCGTCAGCGCGGTCCGGATTTCGGCCGCAGCCCGCGCATCCTTCAACACCACGGCCCCATATTGAAGACGGAGCAGCTCTTTCATGCGCGACGCGTGATCCTCCCAATCCAGCGCGCGGAGCACGCCGTCGGCATCGCTCACCAGCAATGCCGTTCCAATCGGCGTGCGCAGCCGGTCGAGGCCGAACGTCTCCGGTCGTTTCCTCATCGATTTGTCGAGGTTGTGGCCGTCATAAGTTTCTCCGGAAGGTGCGCGGGGAGCCATCTCACCTTTTACGGCAACCGTGCTAGCGTCCACCCGAAATCCGGCTGTCGTGTCTTGGTATTATCTTGGGGAACGCACATGATCTGGATCGCCAATGTGCTGGTGGCACTGGTCGCCGTCCTGCACGTCTATTTTCTGGTGCTGGAGATGTTCCTCTGGCAGAAGCCGCTCGGCCTGAAGACCTTTCGCAACTCGCCCGAGAAAGCCGCCGAAACCGCGGTGCTGGCCGCCAACCAGGGCTTGTATAATGGATTCCTCGCCGCCGGCCTCGCCTGGGGGCTGCTGCACGGCGCTCCGGCGTTTGCGTTCCAGATCAAGGTATTCTTTCTGCTCTGCGTAGTCGTCGCCGGCGTCTACGGCGCCGCCTCGGTCAGCCGCCGGATATTATACGTGCAGGCGGCGCCCGCTGCGATCGCGCTCGCCCTGCTCTGGCTGGCGTAAATTAGATCACCTTGACGGCCGGCATCGTATTGCCATGCCACAACCGTTCATTCAGTATCCTGGCAGCGCTGGCGTCCGCCACAACCGGACAAGACCATCGGCACAATAAACAGATGAGGAAAGCAGATACATGAGGAACGGCATTTTTCAGCT
>NZ_JAUYQU010000152.1 GCF_030697065.1 Bradyrhizobium sp. | reverse complement strand
CCCCCACCCCTGACCCCTCCCCACCGCTTCGCGGGGGGAGGGGAGAAGATGGCGCCGTCATTCCGGGGCGCGCGTCAGCGCGAACCCGGAATCTGGAGATGGGACGATCGAGATTCCGGGTTCGCTCGCTGAGCGAGCGCCCCGGAATGACAATGGATGGATTGGAAACATGCTCTTCACCGCCGACCACGAAGATGCCCGCAGCACGTTGCAGAAGTTCATCGCGACGGAAATCAATCCGTTTGTCGATGAATGGGAGAAGGCGGAGCAGTTTCCTTCGCACGAGCTGTTCAAGAAACTCGGCGATCTCGGCTTTCTCGGGCTCAACAAGCCCGTCGAATTCGGCGGCCAGGGGCTGGATTACAGCTATGCGCTGATGATGGCGGAGGAGCTCGGCGCGATCCATTGCGGCGGGGTACCGATGGCGATCGGGGTGCAGACCGACATGGCGACGCCGGCGCTGGCGCGGTTCGGTTCGGATGAAGTGCGGCGCGAATTCCTGGCGCCGGCGATCTCAGGCGACGCGGTGGCCTGCATCGGCGTGTCCGAGCCGGGCGCGGGCTCCGACGTCGCCTCGATCAAGACCAGCGCGCGTTCCGACGGCGACGATTACGTCATCACAGGCGGCAAGATGTGGATCACCAACGGCGTCAAGGCCGACTGGATCTGCCTGCTGGCCAACACCGGCGACGGCCCGAAGCATCGCAACAAATCACTGATTTGCGTGCCGATGAAGAGCAAGGGCGTCGAGGTCGCGCGCAAGCTCGACAAGATGGGGATGCGCTCGTCGGATACCGCGCAGATCTTCTTCGACGAGGTGAGGGTGCCGAAGCGCAACCGGATCGGCGAGGAAGGCATGGGCTTCACCTACCAGATGGTCCAGTTCCAGGAGGAGCGATTGTGGGGCGCTGCGGCCTGCCTCAAGGCGCACGAATATATCCTCGCCGAGACCATCGAATACACCCGCAATCGCAAGGCATTCGGCCAGAGCATCCTCGACAATCAGGTGGTCCATTTCAGGCTGGCGGAACTGCAGACCGAGGTCGAGCTGTTGCGCGCGCTGATCTACCGCGCCGGCGAGGCGCTGGTGGCAGGCGAGGACGTCACGCGGCTTGCCACCATGGCGAAACTGAAGGCCGGCCGGCTTGGCCGCGAACTGACCGACGCGTGCCTGCAGTTCTGGGGCGGCATGGGTTTCATGAACGAGACCCATGTCAGCCGCGCCTATCGCGACAGCCGCCTGACCTCGATCGGTGGCGGTGCGGACGAGGTGATGCTGTCGGTGCTGTGCAAGATGATGGGCACGCTGCCCGGCGCGAAGAAGTAGCAGGTCCTCATCCTGAGGAGCGGCCTCTTGGCTGCGTCTCGAAGGATGATGACCAGAACGAGCCTGCCGCCATCCTTCGAGACACCGCGCGCAAGCGCGCGCGGCTCCTCCTCAGGATGAGGATCAATCATGGATGGAGTCGACGATGTTCTACGAACAGAGCCAGAAGGTCACCGAACTCAAACATCGCGTTCAATCGTTCATGGACCGCCACGTCTATCCGAACGAAGAGCGGTTTTACAAGGAGGCCGAGGAACTCGGGCCCTGGGAGGTCTATCCTGTCGTCGAGGAGCTGAAGCCGAAGGCTCGGGAAGCCGGTCTCTGGAATTTGTTCCTGCCCGAGAGCGAGCATGGCGCCGGCCTCACCAACCTCGAATATGCACCGCTCTGCGAAGTGATGGGCCGGTCGCATCTGGCGCCCGAGCTTTTCAACTGCTCGGCGCCCGACACCGGCAACATGGAAGTGCTGGCGCGCTACGGCACGCGGGAGCATCAGGAGACGTGGCTGAAGCCGCTGCTGGCGGGCGAAATCCGCTCCTGTTTTGCGATGACCGAGCCGGCCGTGGCCTCGAGCGACGCCACCAACATTGAAAGCTCGATCGTGCGCGATGGCGACGATTACGTCATCAACGGCCGCAAATGGTACACCACCAACGCCACCGACCCGCGTTGCAAAATCTGCATTTTCATGGGCAAGACCGATCCCGACAATCCGGACCGCCATCGTCAGCAGTCAATGATCCTGGTGCCGATGGACACGCCGGGCGTGAAGGTTTTGCGGCCGATCCCGGTATTCGGCTTCTACGGCGTGCCCGACCGCGCCTCGGAAGTGGTGTTCGACAATGTCCGCGTGCCCGCCACTAACATGCTGCTCGGCGAGGGCCGCGGGTTCGAGATCGCGCAGGGCCGGCTCGGCCCCGGCCGGATTCATCACTGCATGCGGCTGATCGGGCTCGCCGAACGCACGCTGGAGAAGATGTGCGTGCGCACCCGCAGCCGCGTCGCCTTCGGCAAGCCGGTGTCGGAACAGACCGTGACGCAGGAACGCATCGCGGAATCCCGCATCATGATCGAGCAGTCGCGGCTGTTGACCCTGCATGCCGCGCACATGATGGACACGGTCGGCAACCGCGAGGCCAAGGCCGAGATCGCCATGATCAAGGTCGCGGTACCGAACATGGCCTGCCAGGTGATCGACTGGGCGATCCAGGCCCATGGCGGCGGCGGCACCAGCAATGATTTTGGATTAGCCGCGGCCTATGCGACGGCGCGGCTGTTGCGGCTGGCGGATGGGCCAGACGAAGTTCATCGCAACCAGATCGCAAGGCTGGAGTTGCGAAAGCATAGTAATGCGTAAAATTCTCACTTGTCATCGCCCGGCTTGACCGGGCGACCCAGTATTCCAGAGACGGTAATGATAGAACCGAGGGGCCTCGGCGTACTGGGTCGCCCGGTCGAGCCGGGCGATGACAGCTGTTATGATGAAACGATGGTGGCTCCCCCGTCATTGCGAGGAGCGATAGCGACGAAGCAATCCGATACTATATCTTGTGCGGAGACGGGTGCAGCCAGTCTAGCCATTCTTTGCATGGGGTTGTTTTCGATATTTTGGTGGCGGGGCATCGCAACCGTCATCACCCCGCCGTCCCATACCGCCTCAGCAGCCCGCGCCCGAGCTGCGCCAGATGCACCTGATCGGGCCCGTCGCCGAGCCGCATGAAGCGGGCGTACATGTAGGCTTCGGCCAGGAAAGTATCCTGCGAGACCCCGGCCGCGCCGTGGATCTGGATGGCGCGGTCGATGACCCGGGCGGCCATGCTGGGTACCACGACCTTTGCGGCGGCGATCATGTCGCGCGCGGATTTGTTGCCCTCGCGGTCCATCTTTTCGGCGGCGCGCAGCGTCAACAGCCGCGCCTGTTCGATCTCGCACCAGGAGTTTGCGATATCCTCGCGCACCGAGCCCTGCTCGCCGAGCGCCTTGCCGAAGGCAATTCGGGATTGCGCACGCGCACACATCAGTTCCAGTGCGCGCTGCGCGCAGCCGATCAGCCGCATGCAATGATGGATGCGGCCCGGTCCCAGACGACCCTGGGCGATTTCAAAACCGCGGCCTTCGCCGAGCAGAATATTCTCTGCGGGAACGCGGACGTTGTCGTAGACGATCTCGGGATGGCCGACCGGCGCTTCGTCATAGCCGAACACCCGCATGTCGCGAACGATGCGGACACCCGGCGTCTGCCGCGGCACCAGCACCATCGATTGCTGCAAATGCTTGTTGGGATTATCGGGATCGGTCTTGCCCATCACGATCAGGATCCTGCAGTCCTCGCTCATGGCGCCCGAGGTGAACCATTTGCGGCCGTTGATGACGTAGTCTCCGCCGTCGCGGCGGATGCTGCACTGGATGTTGGTGGCGTCGCTGGAGGCCACGTCGGGCTCGGTCATCGAGAAGGCGGAGCGGATCTCGCCCGCCAGCAGCGGCTCGAGCCAGCGCTTCTTCTGTTCGGGGGTGCCGTACAGCGACAGCACTTCCATGTTGCCGGTGTCGGGCGCCGAACAGTTGAAGATTTCCGACGCCCATGACACCCGCCCCATGATCTCGGCCAGCGGTGCATAGTCGAGATTGCCGATGCCGGCGCCATGGTCGCCGGGCAGGAACAGATTCCACAGACCCTCGGCGCGGGCGCGGCGCTTGAGGTCTTCCAGGATCGGCGGCCGGTGATGGCGATGGCCGTTGTCGACCTGCTCCTTGTAGAGGTGTTCGACGGGATAGACGTGGTTATCCATGAAGGACGACAGCTTATCCTGCAGCTCGATCGCTCTCGGACCATGTTCAAAATCCATCGCCTGGCCTTTCCTCGTTGCGGTGAGCTTGCGCCTTGCCGGCGCACCGTCTTGTGCCGACTAGCTGGTCAGCGCGTAAACGCAAGATGCCGAGGCGGGTTTTGTCAAGACTGCATGCAATGATGGCGCAAACGTTCGGATAAGTTGTGCTACCATTTGGTTCGGGACGCACGAAGCCGCGCCCATCACCATGAGAGTTGGGATAAGGGAACGCCGGATGATCACGCTCTACCACTGCCACGCCGCGCGCTCGTTCCGGCCGGTCTGGATGCTGGAAGAGATGGGGCTGCCCTATGAGCTGAAAATGCTGCCGTTCCCGCCGCGGGTGTTCGCCAAGGAATATCTCGCGATCAACCCGCTCGGCACCATTCCGTTCATGATCGACGGCGACACCAGAATGACGGAGTCCACGGGCATCTGTCACTATCTCGGCACGCGGCACGGGCCGACGCCGCTGGTGGTCGGGGTCGACGAGCCGGCCTATGGCGGGTTCCTGAACTGGATGTATTTCAGCGATGCGACGCTGACCTTCCCGCAAACGCTGGTGCTCCGCTACGCCCAGCTCGAGCCCGAGGAACGGCGCAATCCGCAGGTGGCCGGCGACTACGCCAAATGGTTTCTGGGGCGCTTGCGGGCGGTCGAGGCCGCCACGGGGAATGCGGAGACGCTCGTGGCGGGCCGGTTTACCGCGGCCGATATCGCCATCGGCTACGCGCTCCGGCTGGCCGAGAACATCGGGCTATCGAAGGATTTCGGGCCCAACGTATCCGCCTACTGGCAACGCCTGCAGGCGCGCGACGGCTACCAGCGTGCGGTCGCCGCCGAAACGCTGGCCGGCGATCAGCAGAACGTCGCGCGGCGCTCCTGAGGGATTGCCGCGCCTTCGAATACCGGCCAAATCCTGAGCAATTTCCGAACTTTATCGCGGTGACATTGGCCGCGATTTCTGTATTCTGCCGCCTGCTCCGCCAGAGAGCCCGCATCCACGCGGCAACAAGCAGACCTCGCTCCCGGGAGGGGACGGAAATGAATGACAGCGCGCGCCGGGAATCCGGCCATCTGATGCTGATTACGCCGGAGCGGGTGTTTTACGCCGGCCTGCTCGGCCGTCCGCGGCAGCGCTGTCCGGGTGCGTTTCATGTCTATGTATCGATCGAGGCGGGCCTCTGGCTCACCGCCGCGGATGGCCGCGAAAGCTACGGCGAACTGGCTGTGGTGCCGCCCAACCTGCGCCATACCATTGCCAGCGACCACCGTTCGGTGATCTGCCTCGTCATCGAACCGGAAAGCGTCCGCGAGGGCGCGTTCGAGGAATTGGCGGCGCGGCTTTCGGGAGCCGCTGCACCGTTCTTTGCGCAACGCTTCCGGGCCGCCTATCGTGCGCTGCAGCAGCGCCAGCATGGCGACGACATCAGCAACACCGAACTCGACACCATGTGCTTCGGCGAGCCACTGCCGGCGCGCTCACTGGATCCGCGCGTCATCAAATCGATCGTGCAGATCGGCCGGTTCTGCGGCGATCCGGTGACGGCGGCGAGCTGTGCCGCGGAGGCCGGACTTTCCTCGTCGCGCTTTCTGCATCTCTTCAAGCAGGAGACCGGCATCTCGTTCCGGGCGTTCCGGGCCTGGAAGCGCGCGCGGCATCTGTTGCACTTCGCCAACCAGGATCTCAACCTCGCGCATCTGGCGCAGGACATCGGCTATCCCGATTCCACCCATTTCAGCCATTCGATCCGCCGGTTCTATGGATTGAAGCCGCGCGCGATCTTCTCGGGTTCGCGGGATCTGGCGATCTACCGCAGCGACGCCGGCGCGCCCCTTGCCGGCCTGCGCCAGGGGCGGGCCTGAGGTCGGACTGGCGATAGCGCATTGACGCAAGAAGCCGGACACCACGGGCCGCATGATCCGCCGCGAAGATGGGGCGCGCGCGCCGTGCAACCTGAACCGATCGAAGGCTGATCCATGAGCGACAAGGCTGTCATCACCTGCGCGCTGAACGGCGTGCTGACCGACCCGAAGCAGCATCATGTCCCGGTCACGCCGGAGGAAATGGCGCGCGAGGCGAAAGCGGCCTTCGACGCCGGCGCCAGCGTGATGCACATCCATCTGCGCCAGCAGGCGCCGGGCCAGGGACATCTGCCATCCTGGGAAGTCGCGGTGTCGCGCGAGATCCAGCAGGCGATCCGCGAGGCCTGCCCCGGCGTCATCATCAACCACACCACGGGAACCTCCGGACCCAACTACCAGGGCGCGCTCGATTGTGTGCGCGAGACCAAACCCGAGATGGCGGCTTGCAACGCCGGATCGCTGAATTATCTGAAAGTAAAGGCCGACAACACCTGGGCCTGGCCGCCGATGATGTTCGATAACGCGGTCGAAAAGGTGCAGGACTATCTCGACGTCATGAAAGACGCCAACACGCTTCCCGAATTCGAATGCTTCGACGTCGGCATCGTGCGTTGCGTGGGGATGTACCGGCAGACCGGGATGTATGCCGGACCGCTGGAATACAATTTCGTTATGGGCGTTGCCTCCGGCATGCCGGCCGATCCGGAATTGCTGCCGATCCTGCTCAAGCTGAAACTGCCCGAAGCCAACTGGCAGGTTACCGCGATCGGCCGCGCCGAGATCTGGCCGCTGCATCAGCGCTGTGCCGATCTCGGCGGTCATTTGCGTACCGGGCTGGAGGATACCTTTTATCAGCCGGACGGCGCCAAGGTGACATCGAACGGCCAATTGATCGAAAGCATCGCGACATGCGCGCGCAACGCCGGCCGCGCGATCGCCAGCCCTGCGGAAGCGCGGCAGATTTTCGGGATCGGGCACTGAACATATTGTCATTCCGGGGCATCGCGCAGCGATGAACCCGGAGTCTCGAGATTCCGGGCCTGCGCCTCTGGTCGGCAGTTGCCGACCGATGGCGCGTTCCGGATGACGAGCAGGAGAATTTATGGCCATTATCGAATCCACCATCGCAACCGGCAGTGCTGCCTACAAGGCCAATCGCGACGGCATGCTGACCTTGATTGAGCGCATGCGCGGCCTCGAAGAGCGCGCGCGCGCGGCGTCGGCCGCCGCCAAGGAGCGGTTTCACAAGCGCGGACAGTTGCTGCCGCGCGAGCGGGTGGCGCTGGTGCTCGATCCCGGTACGCCCTTCATCGAACTGTCGACACTGGCCGGCTACATGTTCGATGTGCCCGACGCCGACAAAAGCGTTCCCGGCGGCGGGCTGATCGCCGGCATTGGTTTCGTCGCTGGCATCCGCTGCATGGTTTCAGCCAACGATTCCGGTATCGATGCCGGCGCGCTGCAGCCCTACGGTCTCGACAAGACGCTGCGGGTGCAGGAGATGGCGCTGGAGAACAGGCTGCCTTACGTGCAACTGGTCGAAAGTGCCGGCGCCAATCTGCTGCGTTACCGCGTCGAGGATTTCATTCGGGGCGGCAACATCTTCCGCAATCTGGCGCGGCTTTCGGCGGCGGGGCTGCCGGTGGTGACGGTGACGCACGGCTCGTCGACTGCGGGCGGCGCCTATCAGACCGGATTGTCGGATTACATCGTGATGGTGCGCGGACGCACCCGCGCCTTTCAGGCCGGCCCGCCGCTGCTGAAGGCGGCAACGGGCGAGATTGCGACGGAGGAAGAACTCGGCGGCGCCGAAATGCACACCAGCATTTCCGGCCTCGGCGACTATTTGGCGGAGGACGACCGAGATGCGCTGCGGATCGCCCGCGAAATCATGGGCAATCTGCAGTGGGACCGGCCGGGCCTGGACCGGACCTCGCACCGCCCGCCGCGGCATGATCCGGAAGAACTGCTCGGCATCATGCCGATGGACCACAAGCGGCCGGTCGATATGCGCCAGGCCATCGCCCGCTTCATCGACGATTCCGATTTCACCGAGTTCGGCGCCCTTTACGGCCCCGCCACGGTATGCGGCCATGCCCGCATCGAGGGCCATGCGATCGGCATCATTACCAACAATGGTCCGCTCGATGTTCCCGGCGCCAACAAGGCGACGCATTTCATCCAGGCCTGCTGCCAGTCGCGCACGCCGCTGCTCTATCTCAACAACACCACCGGCTACATGGTAGGCCGCGCCTATGAAGAGGCCGGCATGATCAAGCACGGCTCGAAGATGATCCAGGCGGTGACCTCCGCCACGGTGCCGCAGATCACGATCTATTGCGGCGCGTCGTTCGGCGCCGGCAATTACGGCATGTGCGGCCGCGGCTTCCATCCGCGCTTCTGCTTCTCCTGGCCCAATGCCAGGACCGCGGTGATGGGCGGCGAGCAGGCCGCCGAAACCATGGCGATCGTCACCGAAGCCGCCGCCGTCAGGCGCGGCAAGCCGATCGAGCGGGAAAAGATCGATGCGATGAAGGCGCAGATCACGGGCGTGTTCGATAGCCAGATGGATGTGTTCTCGACCAGCGCCCGGGTGCTCGACGACGGCGTGATCGATCCGCGCGATACCCGCAGCGTCTTGAGCGAAGTGCTCGCGATCTGCCGCGAGGCCGAGGCCCGCAATCCCCAGCGCATGCAATTCTCGGTCGCGCGGCCATGAAGGTTGAGATGAAGCCGACGCCGTTCTCGAAGATACTGATCGCCAACCGCGGCGAGATCGCATTGCGGATCATGCGCACCGCGCGCCGCCTCGGCTACGGCGTGGTCGCGGTCTATTCCGACGCCGACCGCGATGCCCTGCATGTGCGCGGGGCTGACGAGGCCATTCGCATCGGCGAGGCGCTGCCTTCTCAATCATACCTGAACATCGAGGCGATCATTGCTGTGGCGAGGGCCAGCGGCGCCGACGCGGTCCATCCCGGCTACGGTTTTCTCGCCGAGAACGAGGGCTTTGCGCAGGCCTGCCGCGATGCCGGCCTGGTGTTCATCGGGCCGTCGCCCGATTCCATCAAGGCGATGGGCAACAAGGCCGGCGCCAAGGAGATCATGCTGGCGGCAGGCGTGCCCTGCGTGCCCGGCTATCAGGGCGCCGACCAGAGCGACGCCGTGATGCTGGCCGAGGCCGGCAGCATCGGCTTTCCCGTGATGATCAAGGCTGTTGCCGGCGGCGGCGGCCGCGGCATGCGGCTGGTCGCGGATGCGGCAGCGTTTCCGGATGCGCTACGCAGCGCGCGTTCGGAGGCGCAAGGTGCTTTCGGCGATCCCACCGTCATTCTGGAGCGCGCCATCGCCGATCCCCGTCACATCGAAATCCAGGTGTTCGGCGATCGCCATGGCAACGCCATCCATCTCGGCGAGCGCGACTGTTCGGTGCAGCGCCGGCACCAGAAACTGATCGAGGAAGCGCCGTCGCCAGCGGTGTCGCCGGAGTTGCGGGCGCGGATGGGCGCGGTCGCGGTCGCCGCCGTCCAGTCTATCGGATACGAGGGCGCCGGCACGCTGGAATTCTTGCTCGATGGATCGGGCGAATTCTATTTCATGGAGATGAACACCAGGCTGCAGGTCGAGCATCCCGTCACCGAGGCGATAACCGGGCTTGACCTGGTCGAACTGCAATTACGGGTCGCGAGCGGCGAGCCGCTCGGGCTGAAGCAGGACGAGATAGGATTTTCAGGGCATGCCATCGAGGTGCGGCTCTGTTCCGAGGATGCGGCGCATGACTTCATGCCGCAATCCGGCCGCATGGCGCTGTGGCAGATGCCGGATGAAATACGCGTCGAGCACGCGCTGCAATCCGGTTCGGACATTCCGCCGTTCTACGATTCGATGATCGCCAAGCTGATCAGCCATGGCGAAAGCCGGGACGAGGCGCGGCGGCAGCTCATTTCCGGCCTCGAACAGACCGCCGCATTCGGCGTGACCACCAACCAGGCCTTTCTCGCCGCCTGCCTGGCGCATCCCACGTTCTGCAGCGGCGAAGCGACCACGGCTTTCATCGCCACGCATCGCGACGAGTTGCTGGCGCCGCGCGCGGACGCTGCTTCGGAGGCGGCGCTGGCGGCGGTGCTGCTCTACGTCACCGATCGCTTTGCGTCACCGTGGCGCAGCGGGCGAACGCTGGCGGCGGGATTTCCAATGCCTGCCCGTGTCGAGCTCGATCATGGCATACATGAACTCGAAGTCGGTCGCGAGCGCGATGGCGGCTATCTCGCCACCCTCGAAAACACGCCGTACCGGATCGAGATTCACGCGCTTGATGACGGTCGCATTCGCTTCAGCAGCAATGGCCTGATGGAATCGGCGAAGTTCCTTCGCGATGGCGACAGGCTGTTCATTCTGCATCGTGGCATCACGTTGATCGTCCGCGACCTCACCCTGATGGCGCCCGCCACGGCGGCGTCAAACGGCGGCGACGGCAAGGTCCGCGCGGCCATGAACGGCCGCGTGGTGGCGTTACTGGTCAAGCCGGGTGAGAAGGTCACTGCCGGTCAGCCTGTCATGACGCTGGAAGCGATGAAGATGGAGCACGTTCACACCGCCGGGATAGCGGGCACGATTACGGCGATCGATGTCGCGGAAGGCGAACAGGTGACGACGGGGAAGATCGTGGTCGAGATCGACGCGGGGAAGTGAGGAACCATCGTCGTCCCGGCCAAGCGAGCGTAGCAAGCGCCGAGCCGGGACCCATACCGCGTGATCTTTCGATTGTGGCAAACCGTTCGACTACCAACCGCGCCCACAGCCACCTGTGGTTATGGATCCCTGCGTTCGCAGGGACGACGAGGGATGTTACAACTCCCGCCCCGTCCCCTCATTGAGCCAGCACGCCACCTGATGCTTCGCGCTGGCTTCCTCCAGCACCGGCGTATCCACCTTGCAGCGGTCCATCACATAGCGGCAGCGGGTATGAAACGCGCAGCCGGAGGGCGGGTTGATCGGGCTCGGCACGTCGCCGTCGATCATCGGCTTCAGCGTCTTTTTTTTCGGGTCCGCCACCGGCACCGAGGCCAGCAGGGCCTGGGTATAGGGATGCCTCGGGTTGGCGAACAGTTCGGCCTTCTCGGCGATCTCGACGATACGGCCGAGATACATCACGGCGACGCGGTGGCTGATATGGGCCACGACGGCGAGATCGTGGGCGATGAACAGATAGGAGAAGCCGTGCCTGCGCTGCAGGTCGATCAACAGATTGATCACCTGGGCCTGGATCGAGACGTCGAGCGCGGAAACCGGCTCGTCGCACACGATCAGGTCGGGCCCGAGCGACAGCGCGCGGGCGATGCAGATGCGCTGGCGCTGGCCGCCTGAGAACTGGTGCGGATAGTTCTGCATCTGGTCGGCCCGCAAGCCGACCTGGTCGAACAGTTCCGCGACCCGCTCGCGCCGTTTCTCTCCGGTCGCAAGGCCATGGACGCTGAGCGGTTCACCGACGATATCGCCCGCCGTCATGCGTGGATTGAGCGAGGCGAACGGATCCTGGAAGATAATCTGCATCGAGCGCCGATGCTCGCGCAGATCGGCCTTACCGAGATGGGTGATATCGAGGCCGTTGAGTTGGATGCTGCCGCTGGTCGGCTCGACCAGCCGCAGAATGGCGCGTGCCACCGTCGATTTGCCGCAGCCGGATTCCCCGACCATCCCGAGGGTTTCCCCGACGCCGACCGTGAAGCTGACGCCATCGACGGCATGTACCGTGCCGACGCGGCGGCGCAGCACACCGCCGCGCACCGCATAATGCTTGACGAGGTCGGTGACTTCGAGCAGCGGGGTTGCGTCGGTCATGGCGTTTCCGCCGTTTCCGCGGCGCGCCAGCACGCCGCAAGATGATGGCCGCCCCAGTCCTGCAACGGCGGATATTCGACGCGACAGCGTTCGATAGCCAGGCCGCAGCGCGGCGCGAAGGCGCAGCCCGGCGGCAAATTGGTCAGCGACGGCACCATGCCTGGAATTTCGACCAGCCGCGCGTCGGAGTTGGAGCCGAACGTCGCCACCGCCGGCATCGATGCCATCAGGCCGCGGGTGTAGGGATGCCTGGGATTCTCGAACAGCGCCTCGACCGTGGCCTCCTCGACCTTCTTGCCGGCATACATCACGATGACGCGTTGCGCGGTCTGCGCGACCACGCCGAGGTCGTGGGTGATCAGGATCAGCCCGGTGCCGAGTTCCTTCTGCAGTTCGACGATCAGTGTCAGGATCTGGGCCTGGATCGTGACATCCAGTGCCGTGGTCGGCTCGTCCGCGATCAGAAGCGCCGGCCGGCACGCCAGCGCCATCGCGATCATGGCGCGCTGGCGCATGCCGCCGGAGAGCTGATGCGGGTATTCCCGCGCCCGCTGCTCGGGCTCGGGAATCCGGACCAGCCGGAGCATCTCGACGGCCTTGTTCCAGGCCTCCCTGGCGGTCAGCTTGCGGTGCAGGCGAACCGCCTCGGTGATCTGGTCGCCGATCCGTATGACCGGGTTGAGCGAGGTCATCGGCTCCTGGAAGATCATCGAGATGCGGTTGCCGCGGATCGCGCGCATCTCGGCCTCGTCGAGACCGAGCAGGTCGGTGCCTTCGAGCGCCACCGAGCCGCCGACGATCCGGCCCGGCGGATCCGGCACCAGCCGCATGATCGACAGCGCGGTCACGCTCTTGCCGCAACCGGACTCGCCGACGATAGCCAGCGTCTCGCCGCGGCGAACGCTGAACGAGACGTCGTCGACCGCCTTGAACAGTCCCGAATTGGTGAAGAACACCGTCTGCAGGTTCTTCACGTCGAGAACCATATCTTCCGCTGGAAAATCCTTCATCAGCCGCGCTGCCTCGGGTCGAGAATATCGCGCAGAGCGTCGCCGAACAGATTGGTGCCGAATACCGCCAGGCTGATCGCAATCCCGGGGAAGATCACCAGCCACGGCGCGGTGCGAACATATTCCGCCGCCGATTCCGACAGCATGCGGCCCCATGACGGATAGGGCTCGGGAATGCCGAGCCCCAGAAACGACAGCGAGGCCTCGGTGAGAATGGTGGAGCCGAGCTGCGCCGTTGCCAGCACGATCAGCGGCGCCAGCGTGTTGGGCAGCACGTGGCGCAGCGCGATCCGGGTTTCGCTCATGCCGATCGATTTCGCGGCCTCGATGAACGGCAGCTCGCGCAGCGCCAGCGTGTTGGCGCGGATCACGCGGGCGACGGTGGGGATCAGCGGGATCGCGATCGCGATGATGACGTTCGGCAGCGACGGCCCCAGCGCCGCCGTCATCACCAGCGCCAGCACCAATAGCGGCAGCGCCTGCAGGATATCGGTGATGCGCTGGAATACCAGATCGACCCAGCCGGACAGATAACCGGAAGCGAGGCCGACGATCACGCCGATCGACGAGCCGAGCAGGGTGGAGCCGACGCCGACGGCGAGCGAAATGCGGGCGCCATGGACGATCCGGCTCCAGACGTCGCGACCGAAAGAGTCGGTCCCCAGCCAGTGCTGCGCGCTGGGAGGCGCCAGGCGCTGCATCGAATCGACGGAGAGCGGGTCGTAACGGCCGATGAAATCGGCCAGCAGCGCTGCCAGCACGAACAGCACCATGATGACGAGGCCGATGGCGCCAAGCATGTGGCGCCGTGCCAGGTACGTCAGCTTGCGCCAGCCATGGGTCGAATGGGCGCCGGCGCGTCGCAGTTCGTTATCGTAGTTGATGACGGCCAATCGCTGTCTCCAAATCCTGAAAATCAGTCTGTGTAGCGAATGCGGGGATCGATCGCGGCGTAGAGCATGTCGACGGTGAAGTTGGTGACCACGACGACCAGTGCGATCAGCATGACCAGGTTCTGCACGATCGGATAGTCGCGCCAGCGGATCGCCTCGACCAGGAAGCGGGCGACGCCCGGGATATTGAACACGGTCTCGGTGACGATCAGCCCGCCGATCAGGAACGCAGCCTCGATGCCGATCACGGTGATGACGGGCAGCACGGCGTTCTTCAGTGCATGGTGATAATTGACGGATGCTTCGGACGCGCCCTTGGCGCGGGCGGTGCGGATATAATCCTGCCGCAATATTTCGAGCATCGATGAGCGGGTGATCCGCATGGTCAGCGCGGCGCTGCGAAAGCCGACCGCCATCGCCGGAACGGCGTAGATCGCGAACGCCTCGGTCCAGGTGGCCGGGTTCGGGTTGAAGATCGGCATGGTGCCGAACATCGATACCGACGCCATCAGGATCAGGAGGCCGAGCCAGAACGACGGCAGCGACAGACCGCTCAGGCTGACGACGCGCAGCGCATAATCCAGCCGGGTGCCCTGCTTCACCGCGCTGATGACGCCGAGCGGAATGCCGATCGCGGCGGAGAACAGCAGCGCAAGGGCGGCCAGCTTTGCGGTGATCGGGATCCGCGGCAGGATCTCCTGCAGCGCCGGTTTCTCGGACACGTAGGAATAGCCGAGGTCGCCCTGCAGCAGGCCGCCGATCCATTGCAGATATTGCACGAAGATCGGCTGGTCGAGGCCGAGTTCCTTCTCAAGGTTGGCCTTGTCGGCCTGGTCGACGAAGCCCGCCGCGTCGAACAGGATGTCGACGATGTTGCCGGGCACGATACGCAGCAGCACAAAGATGATGACCGAGATCCCGAACAGGGTCACCAGCATCAGGACGAGGCGCCGCACGATATAGGCAAACAACGGGCTGCTCCTGTCGGCGCGAATTCCGCAACGGTGGACGGCGTCATGCGGCCGGAATATGCGCAAAAACGAGAGGCCGGCGGGCTGCGCCCGCCGCGATTGGCGGCAGGAGAGACTACTTGTCCATCCAGAGGTCCTCGTACCGGTAGCCATTGTAGGAGCTGTTCACCATGATGGTGACGCCCTTGACATAAGGCTGCCAGCACGAGCCCGAGCGGCCGTGGTAGATGATCGGACGGGCGACGTCCTCCTGCAGCTTCTTGTCGATTTCCCACACCAGCTTCTTGCGCTTGGCCACATCGGTCTCGACCGACTGCTGATCGAACAGCTTCTCGATCTCCTTGTTGCAGTAGTTGGTATAGTTCCGCTCCGAGCCGCAGGAATAGTTCTCGAAGAACGACTGGTCGGGATCGTCGACCGCATTGCCGGTCAGGTTGAGGCCGAGCGCATAATCCTTGCGCGCCACCTTGGAGAACCAGTTGGCGGTTTCCACCACTTCAAGCTCGCCGTCGATATGGATGCTCTTGAGCTGGTCGATCAGGATGATGGCGGGGTCGCGGTAGATCGGAATGTTGCGGGTGGCGACCTTGACGGCCAGGCGCTTCTCGGGTCCATAGCCCGCCTTCACCATCAGCTTGCGGGCCTCCTCGCGGTTGGCGTTGATGTCGGGGCCGTAGCCCGGAATCGTCTCCAGCATTTCCTTCGGCATGGCCCACAATCCGCCCGGGGCGGGAAGCATGGTGCCGCCGATATCGGCCTGGCCTTCGAACAGGATCGAAACGAACGCCTTGCGGTCGATCGCCAGCGCCATCGCCCGGCGAATATCGAGATTGTCGAACGGTGGTGACGACGAGTTGACGATGATGTTGGTGGAGACGTTGATCGGCTCGACGACGCACACGGCCTTTGGCGCCTGCGTCTTGACGTCCTTGAGCAGCGGAATCGACACTTCGGTCGGGAAGGTCATGTCGAACTGGCCGGAGATGAATCCGAGAATGGCGGTCGAGCGGTTGGTGATGATGGTGTATTCGATGCCGTCGAGGTGCGGCAGGCCCTTTTTCCAGTAGTCCGGATTGCGCGTGATCTTGATGGATTCGTTGGCCTTGAACTCGACGAACTTGAACGGACCGGTGCCGGTCGGCTTGGTGCGCATGTCGCCGGGCGAGACGTGGCAGGGATACACCGGCGTATAGCCGGAAGCGAGCAGCGCCAGCAGCGACGGTTGCGGCCGCGTCAGGTTGAACGCGACCTCGAAATCGCCTTTCGGCGTGACGTCGACGACCTCGCTGTACCAGGACTTGCGCGGGTTCTTGCGGAACTTCTGCTGGGATTTGCCCATCAGCATGTCGAATGTGCATTTGACGTCGGCGGATGTGAACGGCTTGCCGTCGTGCCACTTGACGCCCTGCCGGAGCTTGAAGCTGAGCGTTTTCCTGTCATCGCTCCAGGCCCAGCTCTCCGCGAGATCCGGCACGATCGAGTCCATGGAGTTCTGCGCCACGTCCTGCTTGTATATGACGAGGTTGTTGAAGATCGGCATGAAGGGAATGTTGACCGAATAGGTCGCCTCTTCATGGATCGAGGCACTGGCCGGACTGTCGCGGTGATAGACCTTGAGGATGCCGCCCTTCTTGGGCTCGGCAGCCAACGCAGCCACGTTGAAAGCTGCAAAAAAAGACAATGCCACGGCC
>NZ_JAUYQU010000129.1 GCF_030697065.1 Bradyrhizobium sp. | reverse complement strand
CCGCCGATCCAGACGTCGCTGCCGATCCGCACCGGGCGGCCGAATTCGAGGCCCTCGCGCCGCGTTTCGGCGTCCCGCGGATGATCGGCGGCATAGATCTGCACCGCCGGCCCGATCTGGGTGCGGTCGCCGATACTGACTTCGACGACATCCAGGATGACGCAGTTGAAGTTCATGAAGACGCCGTCGCCGAGGCGGATGTTGTAGCCGAAGTCGCAAAAGAACGGCGGACGGACCACGGTTCCGTCGCCGACATGAGGCAGACGTTCGCGCAAAAGGGTAAGCCGCTCCGATACCGGCTTTGCCAGCGCCGCGTTGTAGCGCACCAGCCATTCCTTGGTCACCGCCTGCTCGGCGCCGATTTCGGCATCGGGACGATACAGTTCCCCCGCCAGCATTTTTTGCTTTTCGGTTTTGCTCATCCGACCACTCCGAGCTTCGGAAACGCATCCGGCGCTGCCGCCAGCGCCGCGCGGGCCTTCGCGCTGTCATCGTCCATCTGGCGTACCAGCGCCTCGATGCCGTCGAACTTCACTTCGTCGCGGATGAAGGCGATGAAGGCGACGTCCAGCGAGGCGCCATAGAGGTCGCCCTTGAAATCAAACATGAACACTTCCAGCAGCGGCGCGCCGTTGTCGAAGGTCGGGCGGCGGCCGAAACTGGCGACGCCATCGAGGCGCTCATCGCCGCGGCCGACCCGCACCGCATAGATGCCGTGCTTGAGCCCGCAATTCCTGTCGAGCCGGATGTTGGCGGTGGGATAGCCGAGATCGCGGCCGCGTTTCTCGCCATGGATCACCGTGCCCGCCACGAACCACGGGCCGCCGAGCATCGCGGTGGCGTCGTCGATCTGACCCTCCGCCAGCGCCATCCGGATCGCGCTGGAGGAAACCGGCCGCTCGTCGATATCGATATGGGCCTGGACGTCGACCTCGATGCCGAGCCGGGGCGCCTCGCCGACCAGCAGGCTCGGCGAGCCCACGCGCCCCTTGCCGAAATGAAAGTCGTAGCCGACCGCGATCCCGCTGATTCCCAGCCGTCCGATCAGGTCATGGTGAATGAAATCCTGCGCCGTGGTTCCCGCGCGCCCCTTGTCGAAGGTCATCACCACGGCGCCGGAAAGCCCGGTCCCGGCCAGCAGCCTCAGCTTGCCGGCCTCGTCGGTGAGCCGGAACTGGGGGGTATTCGGGCTGAAGAAGCTTTTGGGATGGGGTTCGAAGGTCACGGCCATTGCCGGCCGGTCGAGGGCGCGGCCCATTTGCAGGGCCGCGGCAATCACCGCGCGGTGGCCGAGATGGACGCCATCGAAATTGCCCATCGCCACTACCGCCCCCCGGGGGATGGCGGCCGAGGGGGTGTCGTCGCGGATCACAGTAAAGCCAGACTTCATTTTGGGAATTCTTTTGGGCGGGGTCAGCAGGCGCGGGACCGTGACGCGGCGGCCCCGATGAAGTCAAGCCGGGCCGGATCCGCCGCGGAACGGGTGTCGTGATCCTGTTTCCCGCCAAGGTCGGTTAACGGGCTGTTTAAGGGCTGGTGCTACTGGTTGGGGCGGACTGCGGGGCTATTGGGCCTGGCGCAGGCTTGTTGGTGGTTTGTAGCGTTGCGGGGGAGTCAAGATGGCGGTTGATTTGTCGATGTCGGTTCTGGTGGTGGATGACTACAACACCATGATCCGGATCATCCGAAATCTCCTGAAGCAGCTCGGCTTCGAGAATATCGATGACGCCAGTGACGGCTCGGCGGCGCTGAACAAGATGCGCGTCAAGAAGTACGGGCTGGTGATCTCCGACTGGAACATGGAGCCGATGACCGGCTACGACCTGCTCCGGGAAGTCCGCGCCGACCCCAACCTCGCCACCACGCCGTTCATCATGATCACGGCGGAATCCAAGACCGAAAACGTGATCGCCGCCAAGAAGGCCGGCGTCAACAACTACATCGTCAAGCCGTTCAATGCCGCCACGCTGAAGACCAAGATCGAAGCGGTATTCCCTGACATGGCGAACGCGTAAGGCGGCGCCAACCTCGCTTCGCACGCACCGTTGTCAAAGTTCGTCATGCCCGGGCTTGACCCGGGCATCCACGTCTTAGTTACCTCGCAAGCTTGAAGGCGTGGATGGCCGGGTCAAGCCCGGCCATGACGACGGAGTGTGAAACAAGCGTTTCCGCCTACCACCTCAACTCCCGCATCAGCGCCTTCGGCGGGCGGCCGAACAGCTCCTTCACCGACGCGGGGTCGAGTTGGTCGATGCCCTCGAACTCTTCGGAATGGATGCCGCGGGTCAGGAACAGGCAATCGATGCCGAAGGCATGCGCGCCGGTGAGGTCGGTCCGCACGGAATCGCCGATCGCCAGCACCCGGTTGAGCTCGATGGCATGGCTCTGCCGCTCGGCGGCGAGTGCCATGGCACGCTCGTAGATCGGCCGGTGCGGCTTGCCGTAAAAGATCACCTCGCCGCCGAGTTCGCGATAGAGCTCGGCGATCGCGCCGGCGCAGTAGATCAGGCGGTCGCCGCGCTCGACCACGATGTCGGGGTTGGCGCAGATCAGCGGCAGCCGGCGCTCGCGCGCCTTCAGCATCATGCCGCGGTAATCCTCCGCCGATTCGGTTTCGTCGTCGAACAGGCCGGTGCAGACGATGTAATCGGCGGCTTCCAGCGGCGCGATCATGGTGTCGAGGCCGCGATAGATCGAATTGTCGCGCTCGGGGCCGAGCCAGAACATCTTCTTGCCCGGATGGTCGGCGACGAAATGCCGGGTGAGGTCGCCCGAACTGACAATGGCATCATAGGTCTCGTCGGCGACGCCGAGCTTGCGCAATTGCCGCTGCACCGAATCGGCCGGCCGCGGCGCGTTGGTGATGAGGATCACCGTGCCGCCCTGGGCGCGGAAACTGTGCAGCGCCTCGCAGGCTTCAGGGAAGGCCACCAGGCCGTTGTGAACCACGCCCCAGATGTCCGAGAGCACGACCTCCACGCCGGCGACAAGGTCGCTTAGCCGCTCGGCAAAACGCAGTTCGGTCATGGCAGACGGTCAGCCCGGCCCGGCAGCGCGCCGCGCCAGAGCGGCATTGCCGGTCGTCCGCGCCGGGGCCTCGATGGCCGGGGTTGTTGGGGGAGCCGTAGAGCTGGAGCCATTGGGTTCCTGGGCCTTGTTCGCAGTTGTCCCGCCGGTAGCAGATGCCCCCTCGGGCCGCAACGGCCGGGGCGGCGCAAACAGAAATCCCTGCCCGAAGCGCACATCGTAATCGAGCAGGTCGACCACCGCGCGTTCGCCTTCGATCCGCTCGGCGATCAGGTCGATGCCGAAGCGGCCGAGCAGATCGGAAAGGTCCGAGGGGTGGATGTCGGAGGTGGAACCCGATCGCTGGTCGAGCAGCAGGGCGGCGGGCACCTTGATGAAGCGGACGCCGCGGTCGGCCAGTTCGCGCGGCTCGATCCTGAGGTCGGTGACGTGGTCGATCGAGAAGCGGTATCCGCGCTGCGCCAGCGCCGCCAGATGCTCGGTCTCGACCGGGCCGAGGTTGCGAAACGTCGCCTGCTTGAATTCGAGCACGAAGGACGGCGCCAGCGCGCGGTTGGCTTCGAGGAAATCGAGGCATTGCGTGAAGGTGGCGGGATTGCCGAGTGTCGCCGCGGCGACGTTGCAGAAAATTCCGACGTCCTTGTTGCGCACCATCAGCCGGCGCAGCACCTGGACGCAGCGCAGCATCACCATGTGATCGATCCGCCCGATCAGCCCGGCGGCTTCCGCGATCGCGATGAAATCATCGGCGGCAAGAACCTCGTCCTTGTCGTCGCGCAGCCGTGTCACCGCCTCGTAGAAGCGCACCTTGCGCTGCGGCAGCGTGACCATCGGCTGCAGGTAAATATCGATGCGGTTTTCCTCGACCGCACCTTTTACGGCGGCGAGGATCTGGGTGTGGCTGCGCGACGACGCTGCTTCGGCAACAGCAGGAATGACCGCGGCGGGCGGTGTCGCGGCGGGCGCTGACGCCGCGGGCAAGGGGGCGCTGACCGTCTGTTCTATAACGTCAGGAGGCTCGATCGGGGCTTCACGCTGCTGCGGTCGCTCGGGCTGGGGCGGCGCGGCGGCGGCGCCCGCGGCCAGCATGTCGTCGTGGCTGGCGACGGAGGTCGCCAGCTGCTTGACCAGGACGCCGAGTTCGTTGATCTCGCCGATCACGGTCTGGATCCGGTCGGCGCCGGTTGAATTGGCCGACGTCAGCCGGCTCTCGACGGCGGCGAGGCGGCGGCCGAATTCGGCGACCTGGCGGGCGAGGTCGGCGGTGCCGCGCGACAGATCGGCGATCTGGCCGCCGACATCGGTGCGGTCGCGCAGCCGCATCGACACGGCGTTGTAGAGGATCAGGAAGGTCAGCGCGGTGAGCGCCACGATCGCGGATTCCGAACCGCTGATGCCCAGCACCGAATACAGGATCAGGCCGAGCGAGGCCGCGACCAGTACCATGCAGATCGCGATGAAAATCGTGGAAATGCGAATCATGCCGTGCGCAACGCCCTCAGGTCCAGACTTGCTTCCGCCCGGAAAAACGCGAAAGCCACGGCCATCCGTCGTATCTCGCGCCCGTCCAGGCGCCGCAAGCTTAGCATCAATGTTGATTCGACGAGCTAGTGTTCTTCCGATCCGGCCGAAACTGCCGCTCCCACCGTATCCGCCATCACGGCGCCGCGGGCGCCGAGCGGCTTTGGCTGCCCGACCGTCGAATCCCGCGACGTCTGGTGCTCGATTTCTGCGTTCAGTTCGGCGCCGCACAGCACGATGACGGCGGACATCCACATCCACATCATCAGGCCGATGGCGGCGCCGAGCGAGCCGTAGGTGGCGTCGTAGTTTCCGAAGTTCGACAGGTACCATGACAGCAGCGAGGAGCCGGCGATCCACAGCAGCGCCGCCGCCAGGGTACCGACGCTGAGCCATTCCCACCGCGCCGCCCGCCTGCTCGGGCCGAACCGGTAGAGCACGCCGAGCGCCAGGAGCAGGATCGCGAACATCAGCGGCCAACGCGCCAGGCTGACAATGACCTTGCTCTCCTGGGCGAGGCCGAGATGATCGAGCGCCAGCGGCAGCGCCACCACCGCGCTCACCATCAGCATCAGCGCCATGATAGCGCCGGTGGTGAACGCCAGCGACAGCAGGTTCAACCGGATGAATCCGCGCTTCTCGCGCTCGCCATAGACCACGTTCAACGCCTCGATCACCGCCTTGACGCCGGCATTGGCGCTCCAGATCGCGAGCCCGAGGCCGAACAGGAAGGTCGCGCCGAGCGCGGTGTCGCCCTTGGCAAGCACGCGCGCGATCTGGTCCTGCACGATCTGGAACGAGCCCTGCGGCAGCATCATTGCCATCGTCTGCAGATTGGCTCCGATCGTGGAGGCGTCCGCGAACAGCCCGTAGGACGACACCAGCGCGGTGATGGCGGGAAACACTGCGAGCAGTCCGAAGAACACGACGCCCGCAGCGGTGGCGAGCAGGCGGTCATCGTTGATCTGCTGATAGGTGCGCCACAGGATATCCTTCCAGCCGGCGAAGGGAATCTGGAAGGGGTGGCTGGAAAGCCGGCCGCGTCCGTGCTGCGCCAGTTCGGGCACGGGAGGCGCGGTCTCGGGTTCCCGATCCGGCGGCGTGACGATGGTTTGAAGATAGCGCTGCGCGGTCAGGACGAAAATCGCCGTGGCCGCAATCAGGAGCAGATTGTCAGCAGCGTTGCGCCGGCCGGACATCAGGGCGCCGGTCTTCGCGCCTGCTGCCGGCGGACCGCCGCCCAGCCCAACAACGTCGCCGCTACCAGGAGGCCGGCCTGCACTTTCCTGCTGTCCACGGCGGGCCCGGGACGGGATGCCCGCCGCGCGCGGCACGCACCGCTCACAGGCGTAGCAGGCTCGCGCAGGATCGCCGTCGCGGTATTGGTGGCGGCCTCGACCCGGGCCGGCTTGACCGGATTGGCGTTGATGGCGACACGAAGACGGCTCGCCAATGACGGAAATTGCCGTGCCGGTCGCTTCAACCGGCTGGCGGCCATAGCGGCACAGATCGCAGCGACCGTCACCAGCAGGCCGCCGGTGGCGCCGAACGCCTGGAACAGGCCGTAATTGATCTCGATCCAGCGAAACAGCGCGGCGGCCCCGACCAGAAGCGCCGCGATCCCGAAAATGCCCGCGGCGGCAAACATCCCGCCGGCGACCGCATAGGATGTGGCGGTGCCCGTGGCCTGATCGGCGCGGTCGCGCATATAGGACCGCGTCGCCCGTTTGATCTGGTTCAGTTTCAGCGCCAGTCCGGTGCGCAGCAATCCGCTCGAAAGCGCGAGCATGTCGACATTCCTCCACCGCAGCGACGCCGATCATCGCTGCGGGGGGTGAACGTGGAGAGGTTTTGAAGGTTCCGCGGGCCTGCTAAGTGGCCCGGGCGCGATGCGGCGTGAAACGCTGCGCCGCGTCCGGGACTTGTGACGACCCTACGCCACCGCGCGGATCACCTTGGCTACCTTTTCGACGATTTCGCCGATCTGGTCTTCGGTGACGATCAAGGGCGGGGTCAGCGCCAGGGTATCGCCGGCGACCCGCAGCATCAGGTCGTTGTCGTGGAAGGCGCTGTTGAGCCCTTCGAAGCCGCGCTTGCCCGGCAGGTCCGGGCGCGGGGCGAGGTCGATGCCCGCGGTCAGGCCGACGGTGCGGATATCCACCACATTGGGCTCGTTGCGCAGCGACATCACGGCGTCGGCGAATTTCGGCTCGAGAATCCTGGCGCGCTCGAACAGCTTTTCGTCACGGTAGATGTCGAGCGTGGCCAGCGCCGCGGCGCAGGCGATCGGGTGCGCCGAATAGGTATAGCCGTGGGTCAGTTCGACGACATGCTCCGGGCCGTTCATGAAGGCGTCGTGGATGGTGTCGCGCACCAGCACGCCGCCCATCGGGGCCGCGCCATTGGTGATGCCTTTGGCGAAGGTCAGCATGTCCGGCAATACGCCGTAACGCTCGGCGGCAAAGGCAAAGCCGAGCCGGCCGTAGCCGGTGATGACTTCGTCGAAGATCAGGAGGATGCCGTGCTTCTGGGTGATCTCGCGCAGCCGCTTCAGATAACCCTTCGGCGCCGGCAGCACGCCGGTCGATCCCGCCATCGGCTCGACGATCACGGCGGCGATGGTGTTGGCGCCGTGCAGATTGACCAGCCGCTCCACGTCGTCGGCGAAATGCGCGCCATATTCCGGCTCGCCCTTGGTGAAGGCCTGCTTCTCGCGGTCATAGGTGTGGGAAATATGATCGACGCCGGTCAGCAGCGAGCCGTAGATCTTGCGGTTGCCGACGATGCCGCCGACGGACGTGCCGCCGAAGCCGACGCCGTGATAGCCGCGCTCGCGGCCGATCAACCGGGTACGACCGCCCTGACCGCTGATCTGATGATAGGCCAGCGCAATCTTCAGCGCGGTATCGGCGGCCTCGGATCCGGAATTGCAGAAGAAGACGTGGTCGAGGCCATCAGGCGCCAGGTCGGCGATGCGGCTCGCCAGTTCGAAGGCCTGTGGAATGCCGAACTGGAACGGCGGCGCATAGTCCAGCGCGGCGGCCTGCTTGCCGATCGCCTCGGCGATCTGGGAGCGGCCGTGGCCGGCATTGCAGCACCACATGCCGGCGGCGGCGTCGATGATCTTGCGGCCATCGACGGTGAAATAATGCATGTCCTTGGCGCCGGCGAGCAGCCGCGGATTCTTCTTGAAAGCGCGGTTGGCGGTGAACGGCATCCAGTGCGCGGCGAGATCATTCGGCACGTTGACGGTGGCGGGGAGTGGGCTCTTGTCCAGCATGGGGGCCTCTTCAAGGTTTTGGGGCATCGGCGGCTGCCCGCGCAAGCTATCAGCTTCGCCGCCCGGCGGGAACGCCGCGTGCGCAATATTTCCGCTCAATCGGGCGGATTGAGGCCGGCCTGCGCGGCACCTGGCCGCTCACAGATCGGCGGCTGCGATCCAGAACACTTCGCCGCGGGAATCCTCGGTATCGAGCCAGAGCAGCGGCAATTGCGGGTAGGCGGCCTCCAATGCCGGCCGGCAACGGCCGATTTCGCACAGCAAACCGCCCTGTGGCGTCAGATGCCGCTTGGCCTCGTCGAGGATGCGCCTGACGATATCGAGCCCGTCGACACCGCCGTCGAACGCGAGTTTCGGCTCGGCGCGGCATTCGCGGGGCAGGTCGGCCATCCCTTGCGCGTCGACATAGGGCGGATTGGAGATGATCAGGTCGTAGCGCCCGCCGCCTAGCGGCTTGAACAGGTCGCCCCGGTGCAGCGTCACCCGGTCCTCGAGGCCGTAATCGGCGATGTTGCGGGCGGCGACGGCGAGGGCGTCTCTGGAGAGGTCGACCGCGTCGATCCGGGCATTGGGGAAATTCCGGCTCGCGAGAATCGCGAGACAGCCCGAACCGGTGCAGAGGTCGAGCACGCTCTCGACGTCTGCGGGGTCTGCGATCAGCGAGCCGCCGGCTCCGTCGTCATCGCCGCCGAAATGGGAGTCCAGCAATTCGCCGATGAAGGAGCGCGGCACGATGGTGCGCTCGTCGACATGGAATGGCAGTCCGCGCATGTAGATCTTGTTGACCAGATAGGCGGCGGGTTTGCGCGAGGTGACGCGGCGCGCGATGACGTCGAGAATGGCCCTGGCCTCGGCTGCCGTGACCCGGGCCGTCGCAAACGTCTCGAACTGGTCGGGATGCAGATGCAGCGTTTCGCACACCAGGAAAGCGGCCTCGGCCACCGGATCGGTGGTGCCATGCGCGAACACGAGTCCGGCTTCGATGAAGCGGCTGGTCGCATAACGCACAAAATCGAGCAGCGTTCTGAGTTCGCCGGATGCAACCCTGGGCATTTTCGTCGCGGCGGGCCGCTTGGCCGTCGGTTTTGCGCGCTTCGCCATCAGGATCTGGTCCAGCGCGCGGCGGCGTCGTCGTCGCGGCTGTGGGTGTCGACCCAGCTGGTTCCGCCAGGCTTTTCCTCGCGCTTCCAGAACGGCGCATTGGCCTTCAGATAATCCATCAGGAACTCCGCCGCCTGGAACGCGGCCTGCCGGTGCGCGGAGGCGGTCAGCACCAGTACGATATTCTCGCCAGCCTCGATGCGGCCGACGCGATGGATCACGGTCAGCCCCGTCAGCGGCCAGCGCGACATCGCGGTCTCGGCATGGCGCGCGATTTCGGCCTCCGCCATTCCAGGATAGTGCTCCAGCGTCAGCGCCGCGATCGCCTCGCCGCCTTCGCTGCCCCGGCAGATCCCTGAAAATGTCACGACGGCGCCGATATCGGTACGCCCGTCGGTGAGCGCTGCGATCTCGCGGCCGATGTCGAAATCGGCCTCCTGGATGCGGATGGTCACAGTGGCGGCCATGACAGGCTCAGCCGCCGGTCATCGGCGGGAAGAAGGCAATCTCGCGGGCACCGGCGATGGCAGCATCGGGTTGGACGTGGGCGTGGTCGATCGCGACGCGAATCACCCGCGGCGTCTCGAAGGCATGGGCATAGGTCTCGCCCTGTCCGGCCAGCCAGGCGATCAGGTCGTCCACGGTGCGCACGCTGGCCGGCGGCTCGACCGTTTCCTCGGATTTGCCGATCCGCTCGCGTACCCAGGCGAAATATTTGACCTTCAACCCTCATCCTCCTTGATGAGATGATGAATACCGGCGCGAAAATAGTCCCAGCCGGTGTAGATCGTGAAAATCGCCGATATCCAGAGCAGGACGATGCCGATCAGCGTGGTCGGCGGGAAAATCGCCTCGCCGGCTTCGCCCGCGATCAGAAAGCCGATCGCGACCAGCTGGATGGTGGTTTTGTATTTCGCGAGCCGGGTGACGGGCACGCTGACCCGAAGGGCGGCGAGATATTCGCGCAGGCCCGAGACCAGGATTTCGCGGCACAGGATCACGATGGCCGGCCATAGCGTCCAGCCATGGATGCTGCTGTCGGCCGCCAGCATCAGGAGGCAGGATGCTACCAGCAGCTTGTCCGCGATCGGATCCAGCATCCGGCCGAACGCCGATTGCTGGTCCCAGATTCGCGCATAATAGCCATCGAGATAATCGGTGATGGCCGCGGCGATGAAGACCGCCAGCGCCACCCAGCGCAGCCACAACGGGTAGTACAGGATGGACTGCAGGAAGACGCAGCCCACCACCACCGGAATCGCGGCGATCCGGCCGTAGGTCAGGATATTCGGCAGGGACATCGAGCTCCTGCCCGAACCCTTTGTCGTGACGATGTTCATCCGTCTTACCAATACCGCCCCGGCATGAAGGTCAACCGTGTGGCGCAGCTGATCCGATGCAGGCGACCCCTATGTGACGCGAAATTACCCTGTCTGCGCGTGGAAAAACTCGAAAATCTTGCGGGCGCTCTCGGCGCTGACCCCCGGAACCTTGCCGAGATCGGCGATCGAGGCCCGCTCGATCTCCTTCAAGGTTCCGAAATGATGCAGCAGGGCCCGTTTCCGCGACGGGCCGATGCCGGGAATTTCCTGCAGTCCGGCCTCGCGAATGTCCTTTTTGCGCAGCTTGCGGTGCGAACCGATCACGAAGCGATGCGCCTCGTCGCGCAGCCGCTGGATGAAATACAGCACGGGATCGCGCGGCTCCAGCTTGATCGCCTCTCTGTCCGGCATGAACAGGGTTTCGCGGCCGGCGTCGCGGTCCGGACCTTTGGCGACCGCCAGCAGCGTCACCTGGGTCAGGCCGAGCCCGGCGAAGATCTCCCGGACGGCGTTGAGCTGGCCGCGGCCGCCGTCGATGATGACGAGGTCGGGCCATTGCGGAAACGAATCGTCGTCGGCCCTGGCCTTGACGGCGTCGCCTTCCGCCGGCGGTGCCAGCAGCCGCTTGAATCGGCGTTGCAGCACCTCGCGCATCATCGCGTAATCGTCGCCCGGCGTCAGGCCTTCGGACCTGATGTTGAACTTGCGGTACTGGTTCTTGATGAAGCCATCCGGCCCCGCCACGACCATGGCGCCGACCGCGTTGCTGCCCTGGATATGGCTGTTGTCATAGACCTCGATCCGTTTCGGCGGATGCGGCAGCCCGAGCGTGGTGACCATCCCCTGCAGCAACCGGCCCTGGGTCGCGGTATCCGCCAGCTTGCGGCCCAGCGCCTCGCGCGCATTGGTCAGCGCGTGCGCGATCATCTCCTTCTTTTCGCCGCGCCGGGGCGTCGAGACCTCGACCTTGAAACCGGCCTTGATCGACAGCGCATCGGCCAGCAGTTCGCATTCCTCGATCGCGTGCGACAGCAGGACGAGCTTCGGCGGCGGCTTGTCGTCGTAGAACTGGGCGAGGAACGCGGCCAGCACCTCTTCCGGGGTGAAGCTCTTTTCGGCGCGGGGAAAATAGGCGCGGTTGCCCCAGTTCTGGCCGGTGCGGAAAAAGAACACCTCGATGCAGGAGTAGCCGCCCTCCTGATGGATGGCGAAGACGTCGGCTTCCTCCACGCTGCGCGGATTGATGCCCTGCTGCGACTGGATCGCGGACAGGGCCGCGAGGCGGTCGCGGTAGAGTGCCGCGGTCTCGAATTCGAGTTCGGCGGCAGCCTTTTCCATTTCGCCGGCGAGCTGCTGTTTCACGACGCGGCTGCGACCGGACAGGAAATCCGTCGCCTCGTGCACCAGTTCGGTATAGCCGGGGAAATCGATCTCGCCGGTACACGGCCCGGAGCAGCGCCGGATCTGGTAGAGCAGGCACGGCCTGGTGCGGCTCTCGAAGAACGCGTCGGTACAGGAGCGCACCAGAAAGGCGCGTTGCAGCGCCGTGATGGTGCGGCCGACCGCGCCGGCCGAGGCGAACGGGCCGAAATACCTGCCGGGGCGCGACTGCGCGCCGCGGTGCTTCAGGATCTGCGGCGCCCAGTGGTCGCCCGTGATCAGGATATAGGGAAACGATTTGTCGTCGCGCAGCTGAACGTTGAAGCGCGGCCGCAGCTGCTTGATCAGGTTGGCTTCCAGCAGCAGCGCCTCGGTTTCGGTCGTGGTCGACACGATCTCGACGGTCGCGGTGGCTGCGATCATGCGCAGGATGCGCGCCGGCTGCGGCGCCGAGACCCTTGCATAGGAGGACAGCCGCTTTTTGACGTTTTTCGCCTTGCCGACATAGAGCACGTCGTTTCCGGCATTGAGCATGCGGTAGACGCCGGGAGAGGTCGGGGCATGGCGCACGGCGTGCTCGATGGCGGCATGGCCGGACGCCAGCCGGCCCTCCGGCAGCGCTTCGCCGGACTCGTCCGGAACGTCAGGCAGGCCCTCGTCGTCGTCTTCGGCGCCTGCTGCCGCCGGGTCGATAGGCTCCAGCGCCGGGTCCTGCGGCGGCAGATCGGCCGCAGCGGAAGCCGGCCCGGCGCCGCTGCGTTCCGTCGGCGGAACGGCAACCTGGGGGGTGTCGGAAGAATCGTGATCCATCGGCCGAATACTTAGGCGCTGGGACCGCGCATCGCCAGCGTTGCGGCGGGTGATCGCAGCCGCGGCTTCCACCGAAGCCATCCGCGACGGACCGGCGCCGTAACACTTCCTTAAGAATGCTGAGCGGGCGGTAACGGGTCTTAACAACCCTTTAACTTAAAACTCTCGATAAATCTTACCAGAAGAAGAGTGAGTTTCGTAACCATGCGGCCCCGCGTCGCGCCGGCTCAAGGGCGCTTTGCGAAGCCGGGGGGGACGATAGTTGCGTGGGGAGAGTACGATGAAAAAGCTTGTATCGGGCAGGGTGGCGTTGGCCGGCCTTGGCTGTGTTCTGGGCTGCACGCTGGGCTCGCCCCAGTCGGCACAGGCCGCCGACATGAACAATTACGGCGCGCGCGCGCCCTATACCGTCAACCAGCCGCTCAATGCCTATAGCTGGGCCGGCCCCTATCTCGGCGCCAATCTCGGCTACGCCTGGGGATCCGTCCACAACAATCCGACCGAGCCGTCGGGCTTCGCGGGCGGCTTGACGGCCGGGTACAACTGGCAGACCGGACCGTGGGTGTTCGGCGCCGAGGGCGACATCCAGGCGACCGGCGCCAGCGATACGTTCGCGCCGTGGAAATTCTCCAACCCGTGGTTCGGCACCGTGCGCGGCCGGGTCGGCTATGCCTTCAACAACATCATGTTCTTCGGCACCGGCGGTCTGGCGTTCGGCGAACTGCGCGGCGAGACCTTCGGGCTGTCGGAAAGCCATACCAGGGCGGGCTGGACCGTGGGCGCCGGCACCGAATTCGGCCTCACCCAGAACCTCAGCGCCAAGATCGAATATCTCTATGTCGATCTCGCCAATTCCAACTTCACCATCACCGGAACGTCGAACGGCTACCGGTTCGGATTGTTGCGCGCCGGCGTGAACTATCGCTTCTGACAAGAAACTTTCGAACAAGAAAAGATCTGTTGCAACCTCCCGGCCGCTTCCCGCGGCCGGGATTTTTTTGTGCATTTGCGCGAACCGCTGGCGATGCGACTCACAAATTCCGACCTCATCCTGAGGAGCCGCGCGCGCTTCGCGCGGCGTCTCGAAGGATGGCCGCGGGCAAGGTGCCAGATGGTTCGAGACGCGCGACCGGCAGCGCGAGGGCGCTTCCGGTCGCGCTCCTCACCATGAGGGAGATGGGTGTGCCGTGGGAGGTGAAGCGGAGCCGCGCCCGGTGGAAGCTACGACGAAATCACAAGATTGACCGCCTTGGGGCCCTTGCCCTTCTTGTCCGGTTCGACCTCGAAGGTGATGCGTTGTCCTTCGGTCAGATCCTTCAACCCGGCCCGCTCTACCGCGGTGATGTGAACGAACACATCGCGACCGCCGTCATCGGGCTTGATGAAACCGTAGCCCCGTTCTCCGTTGAAGAACTTGACGATCCCAGTCATGGCCATCGGGAAACTCCTCCCCCGTACTGCACCGCCGTTACGCGCTGGCGCGCGTATCGGCCGACCGGACATTCGCTGCCGGAGCGCAGGGCCATCTGGGCGGATTAGGCTGCACCGCCGATCCGTCTTGAAATTATTTGAGGCCTTGTCACTCCGCCGCTACCATTCGCGGAAGCGGAACGTGAAGCCAGTCCAATGGACCGAGCATAATACGGTTCCCGGCAAATTGCCTACCGTTGAAATCGTGCTGTGCGGCGCGGCAAATTGCGCAGGTTGCGGCGTCAGGGTTTGGGGACTTCGAGCCTGAAGCGGCCGGCGCCGCCCTGGCCGAGCGGCTTTTCCAGTTCGGGCAGGATCGTCTTCAACTCGCCCATCAGCGTCCATGGCGGGTTGACGATCAGGAGTCCCGACGAGACCAGGCCGGGAGATGCCGCCTGCGGGGCGACGCTGAATTCCAGCCGCAGGCATTTCCCCGCCGGCTTGGCGGCGCCGGCCGCCTCGGCGACATGCCGCGCAAGGCCGTCGGTGGCGCGCCGGCTCTTCACCGGGTACCACAGCAGATAGCTGCCGGTCGGCCATTTCGCGAAGGCCTCGGTAAAGCCCGCAGCCAGCCGTTCGAACTCGTCCTTCTGCTCGAACGACGGATCGATCAGGACCAGGCCGCGCCGCTCGTTCGGCGGCACGAAGGCCGGCAGCGCGGTCCAGCCGTCGAGATCGACCACCCGGGCCTGGGTGTCGCGCCGCAGCGCCTCGATCAGGCGCTTGCGGGCCTTCGGCTCGACCTCGCAGGCGGTCAGGCGATCCTGCGGCCGCAGCATCGCGCGGGCGATCAGCGGCGATCCCGGATAGGCCATGAGGTCGCGTTGCGGATTGAAGGCCCTGACGATGTCGAGATAGGGCCTGAGCAGCGGCTCGGCCTTTTCCGAGAACCGCGCCTGCATGATGCGGGCGATGCCGGTCAGCGCTTCACCGCCGCGGCGCGCTTCCTCCGAGGTCAGGTCGTAGACCCCGGCGCCGGCATGGGTGTCGATGACGCGAAACGCCGCCGGCTTCTCGTGCAGATAGGCGAGCATCCGCACCAGCACGATGTGCTTGATGACGTCGGCGAAGCCGCCGGCGTGAAAGTCGTGACGGTAGTTCATGGAAGAGGGGTTACGACATCAGGCGATGAAAGTAACCAAGGTCATTCCGGGTTCGATGCTTTGCATCGCCCCGGAATGACGGATCCCTCACGTCCCCCGCATCGGCGGCATCACCACCTCGTCGCGGCGGCAGGCGCGGCGATCGGTCTCCTCGCAGGCGCGGAACTGGAGGTCCTTGCTCATGCAGATGCGCACTTCGCTGAGCCGTCTCCTGCCACAGACCACCGCGATCGCCGAGGCGCTCAGGCCCGGATTGACCTTGATGAAGGCCTCCTCGATCTCGGCCGGCGCGAGGATCTTCTCCGATGACATTTCGAGATATTCCGGCGGAATCTTCACGGCCGCCCGCGCCTTTCGGGTGGTCTCGAAATAGGCCCGGGCGCCGAGCCCGGAGCAGGTGCCGTGCTTGTCCCATTCGGCATAGATCAGCCCGGGCGCCGGCATCAGGTCCAGCATCGACCTCATGATGTTGCGATCGAGCCGCGGCGACGGCCGCTGGCAATAATTGGGAAAGCCGCGCTCATATTGCGGCCACAGGCCGTGGACCACGAAGGAATACGGCCGCCCGCACTGGATCTGCTGCGAACGTCCGGTGTTGCCGCGCTCCGCCGCCTCCTCGCAGTAGGAAGGCGACCACGACAGCGCCAGCACGTAAAAATCGAACTCGCCCGGCGCATTCTGCCGGCGATCCTGCGCCGCTGCGGTCCCGGCCAGCCCTGTCAGGGCGGCCGCAGCAAGCAGAGCCATGGAGATCACAACCCGCGAAATCCAGCTCCGGGAAAAAAACGACATCACAAAGCCCCTATACTCGGACCGCCCGGGAATGTAGCAGAAAAAAGGAACATTTAAAGAACAAAAGTGGCGAGGCGGCGACAAAGCCGCGAGTGCGTCGTTCGGGCCTGGCTTGGCATCCCTCGGCGGGGTCGGGGACAAAAATCACGAAAACAACCCCATGCACAGATAGACCCGGCGCCGCATGAGTGCCGCCCCGTCCGGAACGGGACGAAAACGATGCTTTCACGATCAAATCTCGTCTCGGTTCAGGGGAGGCCGGATTTGGACTGTTGCCAAAAAAACGGGCAGATCAGGGCCTGGCGGCCTTGCAGCCGGGATTATAGGCCCAGTTGCGATCGAGCCCGGTCACGCACCATTCGACGCCCTGGCCAAAGCCGGCAAAGCCGCCGTCCTCGATCAGCGAATAGTGCACCTGACGCAGTTTGCCGTCGCTCAGCATGACGTCGGCGCTGCAATAGCGGCGTGGAATGTTGTCGGACTGCCAGGGCCGGAACGCGGTCTCGCGGATCTGGCCATAGGCGGTGATCTTGAGCGAGGAATTCCAGTGGGCGCTTTCCTTCTCCCAGAACTGGTGGGTGATGGTGCCCAGCGCAGCCTCGCAATCCTTGACCCGGCCGTCATAGCGCGGGCCGGACAGCCAGAAATTCAGCTCCAGCGGATTGGCGGCTTGCGCGGCCTGTCCGAACGCCATCAGTCCCAGAAAAACGCCGAGTGCTGCGCCACCAACGGGTCGCATCAGGGATCTGAAGAAGTCGCGCATGGGAAATCCGCCGGTGTTCCAACGCAGGGGACGGTGCCGCGAAGCCCTCGCGAGGTCAAGTGCAACGCGGCAACACTTGCCGACAACCCGGCGGTCGGCCGTCAGCCGTTCTTTTCACGGCGACCGATGCGCCGTAAGGTGCGGCCAGCCAATGGAGTCTGCGATGCGAATGATGGGGGCTGCGAGCCTGGTTGCGATGGGGATGCTGGCGAGCGCGCCGGTGCAGGCCCAATGGGTGCCGCCGTTCAAGGGCAACGACACCGGCGGCATCATCGCCTATGGGCTGGCGTCGCAGGCCGATGTCCGCGCGATGGCGATCGACCACTGCGCGGGTTACGGCAAGGTGGTGAAATTCCTCAGCGTTCAACCCGGCGAGGGCGGCTACATCTCGTTCGCCTGCCGCTGGGTGCCGTATTACCGGCTGGATGGGGCGCTGCGCGCCCGTTACTGAATCGGAC
>NZ_JAUYQU010000166.1 GCF_030697065.1 Bradyrhizobium sp. | reverse complement strand
CGACCTCACGGATCCTGTACATCGGCCAGCCCCTGTGCATTTGGTCGCCAAGCGGCGTCGGGCGTGCGGGGGGGCGCGCGGCTATTTGCCGAGCATTACCTTGATCCCCAGCCACACCGCACCGACAAAGCCGGTAACGATCACCGTGATCATGGCCTTGAAGGTGTAGCTCTGCGCCTGCTCGACGCTCCTGCGCCAACGCCGCAGATGCTGAAAGTCCGCACGCATCTCTGTTACGGCTTTAGCCATCGTTAATCCGGATTCCCTTGGGGCTGCGCCGATCTCATTGGAGCGCCTCCCACACTGCGATAATGACGAGGCCGACCACTGCGAGCGCGATCAGAGATGCGGTCATTTAGTCTCCTGATCGGTACCAAATACCTGTGCGGCATTTCGATTGCGGCCGTGGACTTGCGACGCCAAGTGCCGCCTTTTTCGAACGCGCCGGAAGTCAGGCTCGGACGGCGGCCCGCGTGCGACGCTCTGGCAGCGATGCATGGGATGATGTGGCGCCATGACGTGCGGCCGCCGTCCGATTCAGGAAATATGAACTGAAAAAGCCCGCGGCCGGTTCCCCGGCGCGGGCTTTTGAATTCTTGCGATGATGAAGATATGCCGGTGATTTGCCCGACGTGTCAAGTTTCCCGGTGCGGCGCCTGTTCAGCCGCCAGCGTTTCTAGTCAAACCCCTGAACCGGCGGCGGCGCGGCTCTCCTGGCGGGAAGCGGCGAAGTCCTGGCGGGTGGCGGCGAACTTGCTGCGGCAGCGGCCTGGCGCTGGGGTGAAGGGCCGGATTGCTTCGCCTGCCTTGCCCGGGAACGCGACGAGGATCGCTGCATTCCCCACGAGCGCGCAATCGACGGACCCGCGGCGTATCCGATGAATGCTCCTGCCACCGCGCCGATCGGTCCCAGTACAACGGCGCCCGACACCGCTCCCAGCGCGGCGCTCCCGGCGCGCTCTTGTGCCCTTGCCTCGAACGAAAAAAATGAACCTGCGATCAGTGCGCCCACAAACAGTTTCTTCATCGCGATGTCCTTGAGCCCAGCGCGGGTCACGGGATAGCGAAAATACGGCGGCACAAAGGAGATGTGACGGCAATGACCGCCCGATTCAATCCTCCCGATGCGAAAAACCCGCGACCGGTCTCCCGGCGCGGGCTTATGATCCTTGCGATGATGAAGATATGCCGGTGATTTGCCCGACGTGTCAAATGCTTTCGATGCGCGCGGATCGCGTTAGTTCTTCACCAGGTAGAGCGGCGTTCGCACCGTGAGCTGGTAGGCTGGCTTCGGCACCCATGAGATCGCCGCCGTTATCCCGAACAGACGATTGTCGTCGTCGTCCATCCGGTCGAGGTCGAGCCTGACGATCGGCTGGGTAAACGACTCGAATGGCGTCCGGTTGAGCAACTGCGCGCCGCCGAAGGATTGAACCCCGACGCGGCCGGTGAACTTCCAGTTGTTGTCCCACTGATAGTAGCCGCCGACATAAACGACGACATTGGGCTTGATGGTTACGAGAGATGAATCCACGGCAACCGCGGTGTGCTGCATGCCGGCCAGCATCCCTCGGGTTTCGTCCGCGTTCAGGGCGTAGTCGAACTCGAGGATGGTATTGACGGACGTCGTCGGAAGCGGCTGTCCCGCTGCCGATCGCGTCAAGGTCGACTGCAGCGTGATCGTCGGGATCGAACCGCCGTTCTGCTGATAGACGTCGGCCTGGAATCCGGCGCTCCAGCTGTAGACCGTGAACGCCGACCAGTCCGAAAAGTCGGCACGCGACGCACCGGCGCTGAAGCCGGCATACACGGAAACCCGATCGTTCAAATCCACGGTGAGCGGAACATCGAGCCCAATGCTCCGGCTGGACGGCGACGACAGAGCCGGGAGCGTTGGCAGGTTGGCAAGACCCGCGTGGCTGGCGAGCGTCGAAAGCGCCGGGTGCTGACCGGCGAACAGTCCAAAATTGCCGAAGCCGAACGATAGCGAGCCGGCAGGAAAGGTGGCGTAGTTCGTTCGCAGATCCAGGTAGAGGTTCGGCGACGAAGCGGCCTTTGCCGACTCATCGTCATCGTCATCAGCGTCCTTGCCCAGAGCGAGGCCGGAAAAGCAAACCAAAACCAACCCTGCGAATGCGACGCGACAGGCCGACCGGACGCACACAGCCCCTGCCATTCGAATGTCCTCCATGCTTGAAGGTATACTCCGCAGCGGTCCGCGTTCAAGGACACAATCGCTCACTTCTTGTGATTTATCGAGGCGTCCAATACAGCGGTCGCACCGACCGTCTAGCCGGACGCTTGGCAATCGCAATTCCAGACCGGCGATGACGCCAAAACTGGCCGAGACCAGGGCCGGGCTTGACGCCTTGGCCGGCCGCCATGTTCATTCGAAAATATACGCCGCGCTCAAGAGAGCCAGCGCGATGCCCCTCGGTAAGGGCAACGATGGAGCCGAGGCGCTTTGGCGAACCTGGTTTTACGCGACCGCGCCTTCTTCAAGCACGCGGGCGACGGGGGCAGGCACCGTCAGGAACTGACCCTCGAAGGCCTGAGCCGGCATCGGTCGGCCGAAGAAATACCCCTGCCCTTCCTCGCATCCCATCCTCACCAGTACGTCGACGGTGGCACGGCTCTCGATACCTTCGGCGATCACGGACAGGCCGAGTTGCTTGCTCAGGCCGATCGTCGAACTGACGATTGCCGCATCGTCGGAATCGACACGCAGGTCGAGCACGAAGGAGCGATCGATCTTGAGCCCGTCGAGCGGAAACTTCTTGAGATAGCTCAGGCTGGCATAACCGGTGCCGAAATCGTCGAATACGACCCGCACTCCGAGTTCCTGAATTCTCATAAATGTGTCAAGCACCCGCTGTTCGTCCAGCAGCAGAATGTCCTCGGTCAGTTCCAGTTCGAGCAGCGAAGGCGTCAGACCGGTGACATTGAGTACCTCCGCAACCGAGGCCGCGAGGTCGCCTGACTGAAGCTGCGACGGCGAAAGATTGATACCGACGCGGATGCTGTGGCCGGCCCGCTCCCAGGCCCGCGCTTGCCGGCATGCGGTTTCGAGAACCCAGCCCGCAACCCGCTCCGAAATGGATGAGCTGTTGACGACCGGCATGAACTCCGCTGGCGAAACCAGGCCTCGGACGGGATGGCGCCAGCGAATGAGGGCTTCCGCGCCGATCAAACCGCCATCCGAGAGACGGACCTGCGGCTGATAGAACAGTTCGAATTCCTTCCGATCTGCGGCCTGGGCCAGTTCCGCCTCCAGCGTCAGGCGCGATTCGAGTTCTTTCCGGATCGCGTTTTCGAAAACCACGTGCCCGCCGCGCCTGGTCGCTTTGGCACGGCAGAATGCGAGATGGCTGTTGCTCAGCAGTTCTTCGGCCGTATGGCCATCGCCCGGATAACAGGCGGCCCCGATACTGGCCTTGAGGCGGTGCGGTCGCGTTCCGACCAGAAGAGGTGTCGCGAATGTGAGCGCGATGCGCTCGGAGAACTGCGCAACGGTTTCGGTCATGGCAGCGACGGGAACTGCGATAGCGAATTCATCACCGCTCAGACGCGCCACGATTCCGGCACCTGCAGTCTCGGCCTTCAGACGTTCGGACACAGCCCGCAACACGCGGTCGCCGCAGGCGTGCCCGAGCATGTCGTTGATTTGCTGAAATCCGTCGAGACCCACGACCAGCAACGCCACTTCTCCGGCCCGCTTATCCGCGCTGGAAATCATCACCGACAGACTGGCGTTAAGCGTATCGCGGTTGGCGAGCCCGGTAAGCGAATCGTACTCCGCCAGATACCTGATACGCTCAGCCTCGCGTTTCCGCGCCGAGATGTCGCGAAGGATCGCGCCATATTGAAAGCCCTCGGTACCCTGCCAACCGGAGAAACAAGCCTCGACCGAAAACACCTCGCCGTTCTTTCGCAGCCCGTCGAACTCTATCATTACCCCGCCGGGCTGCTGCGATCGGGCACGCGACGCTTCGATGGTCGAAACCGAACCAGGCGCAGCCTTGGCGGACACGGCGCAAATGGTATCGAACGGCCGTCCGATCATCTCAGCGGGCTCGTAGCCAAAGATCGCAACCGCTCCGGGATTCCAGACCGTGATCCGATGATTGGAATCGGTGCACACCAGACCGTCGCCCAGCGACATCGCTATTCGCTGAAAGCGGCTTTCGGCAATCCGGCCCAGCAGGTCCCGGAAGTCAATTTCGTCGAGTGCAATGGCGGTCATGTAGACGGCGATCGCCGTCAAGAAAAGCGATGTATCGAAAACAAGGGGAAGCTTTGCCTGCATAAGCATCGCAGTTGCTTCGGCGGCGGCCGCCATTCCGACCAGAACGATCACCCGCACGCCCGCGGAAAGGCGGTGCCAGGAAACCACCATGATCAGGGAGATAATGCATAGTCCCGCCAGCGTCACGACGTCGGAGGTCCAGCGCAGCGTGCGGGCCTGCAGGATGGATTCCGCAGCGAGAGTTTGCAGGATCGGCCCTGAAACAACTCCCCCATTGGGGACGCTGAAGCGATCGCCGAGTTCGAGCGCGGTGCCGCCGATGATGACCCTCTTGCCCTTCAGCCGGTTCAGGCTCGTCTCATCCCCGCGCAGCACATCGACGTAGGACACAATCGGAATCGAAGCGGCGCGGATACCGAAATCGATCAGGAACGGGGGGCTCTTTGCATCATGCTGCCCCGCCAATACCGCGCCCATCGAGGGATAAAACTTGCTGTCGAGTGTATCGCCGAAGGGGTAGCGGCGGACGAGTCCGTCACGCCCGACCGCGACGTTGACGACGGCGGTCCACGAATGATCGCCGAATTGAGGGAGTGGACGATTGATATGCACGCCCGTTGCGTTGCCGGCGTCGGCAGCCGGCTGCTTGAAGGCCGGCAATATCACGGATCCGCCCGCGGCCCGAAGCGCCTCGACGAACGCCTGATCCGACGCAGCGTCGGACGGCGTCGAGAAATCAACGTCGAAGACCACGTCCGTTACGCCGGCGCTTTCCAACCGCCCGAGCAGGTCGGCGTGGAAGCGGCGCGGCCACGGCCAGACTCCGATTTTCTCGATCGACGGAGCATCGATCGCGACAATGACGATGTCGCCACTGGCCTGGCGCGTCTGCCACGCAAACCGCAGGTCGGTCAGCGCATTGCGAAGCGCGCCGTGCCAACCGGATGACAGCACGATCGCCAGTGCAACCACCACAAAGACATGCGGTCGGTAGTGTCTCACGTTGTTCCCCTCGCGCGGCTTTTCTTCCTCGAGAAGCGCGCCCCCATCATGAACTATCCGTACAGACCTTTGCTGGCCTGCAATCGATTAACGACCGCGTCCATTGCCATTGCTGCCATTGCTGCCATTGCCGCCGCCGTTTGCCCCATTGCCGTTTCCGTTTCCGTTTCCGTTTCCGTTTCCGTTTCCGTTGCCGTTGCCGTTCCCGTTGCCGTTTCCGTTGCCGTTCCCGTTGCCGTTTCCATTATTGCCGTTTCCACCCAGCGGGGACGCCGTAGCGGCAATGGCTGCACCGCCTGCTGCTGTTGCACTTGCTGGGCTGCCTGCGTTGCCGTTACTCGCGTCATTTGCATTGCTGGAGCCGTTCGCAATCGCGGTCGTCGCGGCATTGCGCGGACCCCAGATCGTATCCCGGCTGGCGACGTTTCGTGCTGTCCCGTGGGCCTGCCCTGATCGGGCGATACCCTTGGTGACACGGTGAATATTCAGACGTACCTCGCCGATCGCGGTGGAAATCCGGGTCGCAGAAGGTCTCGCGGGAGCACTCGCTGTATGGCGCATCGACTGGACCGATACGCTTCCGGGTTTGGCGCTCGCTGCGGGATTCGCCTGCCCGATAGCACGCACCGCGGAGCCGTTAGCCGCATGGCGCGGCGCGGCGAGGCCGGACCTCGGTACCGGAACGCGGTCGATCGAGGGTGCGCGCGGCTGGCCGCGCTCGATCGGGCTGAAGGTGCCTGATCCGCCCAGCGAGATGCCAGCGTTGCCCTGTGCAAAAGCGGTCGCATGCTGTCCCGGCAGCACTTGTGCAATCTGGCCGGACTTGAAGTCGGCGACCTCTACCTGTCCCTTGATGACGTTGACGCTGGTGGAAGTGGCGTTCACGGAGACACGAAACTGCGTGCCCTTCACGACTGCAGCGAGATACGGCGTTTCGACCTCGAAATGTTTGACGTTGCGCTTTTCTACCTCAAGCAGGATCGAGCCGGCCCGCTGAATAATCGTGGTCGAGAGCCCTTCCTTCTTTTCCGCGGGCAGGCCGATTACCGAATTCGGCGAGACCATGATGGTCTCTTCGCCGCGCACCAGCAGCACCCGCCCGTTGCGGCCGGTTCGGATGCTATCGCCCGGTTTCAGCACCTCTTCCTTGCCGAGCGAAACCGGCTGCGCGCCGGTCGTGGTCATCCAGACCTCGCCCGATGACTTGCTGACGGACCAGGCTCCTTCGTCCGCGGCGAGTGCGGCCGACGTGGACCCAACGACGAGCGACATCACGAGGATGCGTGAGACCCGGCCAATCATGAAAATCTCCATCGGTCTGAAATGCTTCTCAGATGTACGGCAAAAGTTTCAATATTGAGTGAGGCCGAACCCTGCGATCGGGCACTCTTATTAACGATTCATTGACCATAAAATTCTATGAAATATCATGCACCTAGCAGCTCGACACGGACCTTTTCGCATACCTCCGTGGAACTACGGTGGAAGGTCCGCTGTCCGGCAAAACGCTAGCGGCTGTTTCCGATTTGCCTGTGTGACCTCGGTGCTACTGACCGCGGTTTCCCTGGACGCGGCACGGGCGCAGCAGGCTGGTCAGCCCGGTTTCGACCCCCGGCAGACCGAAAAGCGCTTCGACGCACTGCAATCGGAGGAGTCCGCGGACACCCTCCGATCCGGTGTGCAGGTCCCGCGGGTATCCCGCTCGGAGAGCCCAGCGGATTCCACACCGCTGGTCGTCCTCAACAAGGTTTCGTTAACCGGCGCCCGCGCAATCCCGAGCGAAGACGTCGCAAGGACCTATCAACCCTATCTTGGGAAAAAGATCTCCCAGGCCGACCTCGCGGCGATCGCCGCGGCGGTCAGCGACCTCTACCGCGCTGCCGGCTTTCACCTGAGCCGCGCCATCGTGCCGCCACAGGACATTCAGGGCGGCCATGTTCGTCTTCAGGTCATCGAAGGCGGCATCGCGGAAGTGGCGTTCAAGGGCGAAGGCGCGGACCAGTTCGGCGTCCGGCCCATGCTGGGCCCGGTGCTGGCTGAACAGCCCTCGCGCCAGTCAACGTTGGAGCGACAATTGTTGCTGATCAACGGCCGGCCGGGCGTGCGCATCACCGATACCGAACTCGAAGAGATCGGCCTCGGCAGCGGCCGCTTCCGCCTCGTCGTTCATTTGAAAACCTGGCGCATCTTCAATTCTCTCGGAATTGACAACCTCGGCTCGTCATCGGTTGGCCCCTGGCAAACTTACGCGGCGGGCGCATTCAATTCCTACCTCGCGCCCGGCGATGTGCTCTCGATCAACCTCTCGACCATCGCGAACGATCCGCGCCAACTCGCGTTCGGCCGGCTATCCTATGATATACCTGTCGGGACCGACGGGGCGCAGCTTGGCGCCTCCGCACTGTTCAGCGAAGTCCGGCCCGGCGACTTCCGACGCCTGTACAACACCGTCACCACGACCGAGACATTCGAGATCCGCGGCAGCATCGTTCCACTGCAGACGCAGAAGTCGACGCTGACGCTCACGGGAGCGCTGGCGTTCTCAAACGTCACCGAGAAAGATGTCTTCGGCGCCTTCTACATGGATCACATCCGCACCATTCGCCTGACGTCGGACTATCGGCTGCAGGACAGTCTCGGCGGCACCAACTATCTGACCGCGACTTGGCGGCAGGGTCTCGACATCTTCGGCGCCTCGCGCGGCGACGACATCTTTGTGTCGCGCTACGGCGTGTCTAGCACGTTCTCGGTGCTCAACGTTGGTTTCACGCGGTATCAGACGCTTTCCGATGCGTGGTCGGTGAAACTGTCGGGGGCCGGCCAGCTCGCTTCCGGCCCGTTGTTCACGTCGCAGCAGTTCTATCTGGGCGGTGCTGCCTTTGGGCGCGGATACGGCAGCGCAGAGATCAGCGGTGACAACGCCATGGGCGGTTCGCTCGAACTGCGTTTCGATCAAAAGCTTACCTTCAAACATCTGACCGGCTATCAGCTTTACGGCTTCTTCGATGCCGGGACAGCGTGGAATCACGGATACAGGTATACCGACGGCATTGCGCTGACCTCGGCCGGCCTGGGCGCGCGGTTCTTCCTGGGCGACGATCTGCGGGCGGACATGGCGGTGGCAGCGCCGTTGAATTATCGCGCATCCGACAACAGGACCCGCAGCGTACGCGTGCTGTTTTCGCTCTCCAGTTCGTTCAAGCTCTGCCCGGAACGAACGCGTGCGCAGTGCCTCTAAATCAGGGAGTCGCACAGCCCGGTCGAACAGCCCCGACCACCCGTCGGGCAAATCACCACGGTGGGCACGATCCAGTCGGTCAAGTCATTTATTTCTGTTTTTCAGAAATATTACACGGCGATCCAAATCAAACCTATATTCATCGCTGTCCTGTCCCGTTGAAGGGACGTTGGCCATCGTCACGAACGTTGGGGCGGGATGCGGTGGACGCGGCAGCGGCGGGCGCGCAGGTGGTGGCAGGGCGGGATCAACTCCGTGAGCCATCGAGCGGCGGGCAGACGAACGGCGCTGAAGCGTACGGCAAAATCGTGTGGACCCGACGCCTCGACGCTGGCGTCAAGTCTGTCGGAGGTGCGGTAGGCCCGACCGGGCCGAGGCGCCGGTTTCCGCCAGGCGACGGAGACTAGACAG
>NZ_JAUYQU010000160.1 GCF_030697065.1 Bradyrhizobium sp. | reverse complement strand
CACCTCGATTGCCGCGCTTCTGATGGACGGCCCGGCGGCGCTGCGCCACGCCATGAACGACAATTTCATCGTCGAGGGCTTCACCTTCGAGCAGGTGATGAGCGACGACGAGGCGCTGGAAGCCTTCGTCCGCAAGGCGACGATCGGCGTCTGGCACGCCTCCTGCTCGCTGCGGATGGGCCGTGCCGACGACCCGATGGCGGTGGTGGATACGGAAGGCCGCGTCAAGGGCATGCAGGGCCTGCGCGTGGTCGACGCCTCGATCTTCCCGGTGGTGCCGTGCGCGAACACCAATTTTCCGACGCTGATGGCGGCGGAGAAGATCGCGGATGGGATGATGTGAGGAAGGGCGGAAGACCGGCCGGCGGCGCAGCCGTCCGCCAAGTCGGTGGATCGGCGAAAAAGAAGCCCCGCCGAAGCGGGGCTCAACGTCAGTCTATGTAACTTCAGTCTACTTGTTGGACGTATTGCTCTGCGCAGGCTGGTTCGCTCCCGAACCGGTGCCCGGCGTCTGTCCGGACGACTTATCCTGGTTCGCCTGCGGAGAGTTGTTGCTCCATTGCGGCTGAGGCGCGGCCTGTCCCGTCGTATTCCCCTGGGCAGAAGGCGCCTGGCCCGTGGCATTCTGCTGAGCTGGAGGCGCCTGGCCGGTCGTCGTTGACGGCTCGTTCTGCTGCGAAGGCGCGTTGGTCGCCTGGCCGGTGCCTTGAGCGGGAGACTGGCCAGTCACATTCTGCTGGTTCGGCTGCTGGCCGGTTTGTCCCTGCTGACCCGTCGTTGTGGATTGGGTCAGGTTGAGACTCTGGCTCGCCTGCGCGCTGAGCCGGTTGGACACGCCAAGCGACGTCACCGTGCGGGTATCGATGGTGCCACTTACCTCAATGCCCTGCTGACGCTGGAATGTGACCAACGCTTCGCGGGTCTGCGGACCCCAGATTCCATCGGCTTCGCCGGTCAGAAGACCACGCTCGATCAATACGCGCTGCACGACGCGAATATCGTCGGGAGCGAGATCGACTGCAGCGACGCTGCCGCCGCCACCGCGAGCACTGAAACGTGTCCGCGGGCCGGCCGGGACGATGTCCACGATGCGCCGCTCGCGATCGACGAATACGATTTCGTCTTCCACCACGAAGAAGCTGTACTCGCGATAGGCGGGGAACACATCAATCAGCGCCGGGTATGTCGAGACCGACACGATCGAGACGTGCGACGGCAGGACCACGCCGGTGTTGACCTGGAAGTTGATGGAATTGACTTCAACGCGCGGCGCGCTGCTGGCGTGGAGCACCGACTGTTGCAGCGTCATCTGCTGCTGTGTTGTCAGGTCAGTCCGCCTAGCCTGAGTTTGGCCGGCAGTGGTGCTCTGGGTCTGGCCAGCAGTGGTGCTCTGCTGTGCAGGCGCACCGGTTTGGCCTTGAGCGGCGCCGGAGGTCTGATTCCGATCCTGGGCGCTTTGACCCTGCGCGCTCGAACCACTCTGCTTCTGATCGGACGGTTGCTGGGCCCGTTGGGCGTCAGTCTTGCCCTTGTCCTGGGCTCGATCGTCCGATCGCCGCGCATCGTCACGATCGGGTCCCTGGCCCACAGTCTGACCCTTCTGACCTTTCTCGTCCTTCTGATCTTGCTGTGCGCGATCCTTGCCGGTGTCCCGCTGGTCCCGATCCTTGCTGGACTCGCGTTGCTGCTTGCCAGCATCGCGCGGACTCACGGCGCGACCGCTGTCCCGCATTCCGGGTTCATCGCGCTGCGCGCGGTCGGACTCGCCCTGGCGGGCGGGACTTTGAGCTCGACCCCCTTCCCTGGATTCAGAGGCTTGGCCCTGTGTCATGCCTTCGCTACGAGAAGGACCGGCTGATTCTCTACGGGAAGGACTGTCGCTACGCGAGGGACCTGTTGCTCCCTGTGACATTGCTCCGCCGGAGCCTGCGGACATCCCTTTTTCACTTCCACCGCCACCTACACCTTGAGCGGCCGCAAAACTAACGCTGGCCAGCAGCGCTGCCGTCGTAAGCAAGAATCTGCTCTTCATCGTCCTGGTTGTCATCATGTCCATCTCCTCCATGTTTTTCGCTTGCCCTTCGCCAATGCATCTGCGGCCCGAACTCTAGCGTCGTCGGGCTGATCGATGGCGCTTGCAGGCATGCGAGTGCCAGAGAAACTGAGTTCCAATGCGATCGTTCCGCTATCGAAGCGATCGTCTGCATCGAAATGCCAATGGTTTCTTCGGGTGCATATTGCGCAGCAAATCACCTCAAACCAGGTTCGCAAATGCCCGGCATTTTTCCAGATTTTCCCGATAGTTATCAGAAATCGTCGGCCGCGATCCTTGCTGGCAAGGAACACAAATTTCGGCCGTTCTGCTTTCAACAAATAGCGCAAATGCTTACAAATTAGGTACCGCCGCCGCTTGTGATGACCGGCAGCACAGTCCGCCAGGTAATCGCGGGCATTGTTCCTCCTCTGCCTCCGGGAAAGACAGGCAAACTTGTCATCGCGTTTCAAAAGAGCGCGTTCCGCGTCGGAACAAGATGGCGAGCGCGCAGTTTCCATCGCGCGCCGCATTTCGCGGCGGGAGGACATTGCATGAGGAACCTTGTTTTGGCCGCTGCAGCCGTCGCGTTGATGTCAACGGGCGCCGTAGCGCAAACCACCGTGACGACGACAGGAGCCGCGCGTGCCACGGTTCAGATCGAGCCGGAGACGCGCACCAGGATCAGGAGCTATGTGACCGAACACAAGGTTCGTCCGCTTGCCACCACGGAACGGATGGCCGTCGGCGCCACGCTGCCCAGCGACGTAGAACTCGTTGCGGTACCGTCCGAGTGGGGACCGTCGCTAACCAAGTTTCGCTACGTCTACTCCAACGACCGCGTGATGCTGGTCGATCCCGGAAGCCGTACAGTCGTTCACGAAATCGATTGACGAAGACGGGCCGCCCGCGGTGCGGCCCCCTTCCTCGAAGAAAAGACGATACGAGCTAAATAGGCTCGGCGACGCTAGTCAGGCTGGCTGTCAACCCGCCCGATCGTCGTCTACCGGCCCACCTGCCCGCGGTGCCGCAGGAAGTGATCCGCCAGCACGCAGGCCATCATGGCCTCGCCGACCGGCACCGCGCGGATGCCGACGCAGGGGTCGTGGCGGCCCTTGGTCATGATGTCGGTGTCGTGACCGCCGCGGTCGACGGTCTGGCGCGGCGACAGGATCGACGACGTCGGCTTGACGGCGAAGCGCGCCACCACCGGCTGGCCGGTGGAGATGCCGCCGAGCACGCCGCCGGCGTTGTTGGAAAGAAAGCGGGTACCGTTGTTGCCGGTGCGCATCTCGTCGGCGTTCTCCTCGCCGGATAGTTCGGCGGCGCCGAAACCGGCGCCGATCTCGACGCCCTTGACGGCGTTGATGCTCATCAGCGCGGCGGCCAGTTCAGCATCGAGTTTGGCATAGATCGGCGCGCCGAGGCCGGCCGGCACGCCTTCGGCGACGATCTCGATCACCGCGCCGATCGACGATCCGCTCTTGCGGATGCCGTCGAGATAGCCTTCGAAGAACGCGGCCTTGTCCTTGTCGGGGCAGTTGAACGGATTGCGCGCGATCTCGTCCCAGTCCCATCTGGCGCGGTCGATCCGGTGCGGGCCCATCTGCACCAGCGCGCCGCGCACGGTGACACCGGGCAGGATCTTGCGGGCGATGGCGCCGGCGGCGACGCGGGTCGCGGTTTCGCGTGCCGAGGAGCGGCCGCCGCCGCGGTAGTCGCGCAGGCCGTATTTCGCCTCATAGGTGAGGTCGGCATGGCCGGGCCGAAACTTGTCCTTGATCTCGGAATAGTCCTTGGAACGCTGGTCGGTGTTCTCGATCAGCAGCGCGATCGGGGTTCCGGTGGTCACCTGCACGCCGGTCTCCGGATGCGCCATCACGCCCGAAAGTATCCTCACCGCGTCGGGCTCCTGGCGCTGGGTGGTGAAGCGCGATTGTCCCGGACGGCGGCGATCGAGATCGATCTGGATGTCCTCGTTGGTCAGCGGCAGCAGCGGCGGGCAGCCGTCGACCACGCAGCCGATCGCGATCCCGTGGCTCTCGCCGAAGGTCGTGACCCGGAAAAGGTGGCCGAAGGTGTTGAAGGACATTTTTGAATTTGGTCCAAGGCAGTTCTGACGTGTGGTAACGCGCGTGGGCACGGCGGTCAAACCAGTCATTCCGGGATGGCGCGCAAGCGCCAGACCCGGAATCTCGGGATTCCGGGTTCGATGCTGCGCATCGACCCGGAATGACGACAAAATCACTCAACCATGCCTGGTCAGCGTGCCCTCACGGAACACGTACACCACGCCCTGCCCGATCGGGATGTCCGAGGCCTCCAGCGGCGTGGCGATGCCGAGCGCCACCATCAGCGCCCGCATGGTGCCGCCATGGGCGACCGTGACGGTGTCGCCTTGCAGGGAATCGAACCATTCGCGCATTCGCAGGGTAACGCTGGCATAGGTCTCGCCCGCGGGGGCGGCGACGCCCCATTTGTCCGCCAGCCGCGACGCAAAGACGACCGCGTCGTGGCGTTCCATCTCGGGCAAGGTCAGGCCTTCCCACAGGCCATAGGCGATCTCGCGCAGCCTGATGTCGAGGGCGTAACCATCCGGCGGCAGTTGCATGGTCTCGCGAACCAGTTCCATGGTCAGCCTCGCGCGGCCGAGCGGGCTTGCGACGAATGGCAGCGCGGACGCTTCGTGGCCGTCGCGCGCGATCAGGTCGGCGAGGATGCCGCCGGCTGCCACGGCCTGGGTGCGGCCGAGATCGTTGAGTGGGATATCCTGCGTGCCCTGGAAGCGTCCGGCGGCATTCCAGGCGGTCTCGCCGTGGCGAATGTAGTAGATCGTGGGCACTGTAATCGCACACTTCTCCGGTTCGTCATGGCCGGGCTTGACCCGTCCATCCATCTTCAAAAAAGTTCTTCAGGGGGATGGATGCCCGGGTCAAGCCCGGGCATGACGAGCTTAATTCAATCCTTCGCCAGCGAAATATCCGGCGCGTCCGGGCGCTTCATGCCGACGACGTGGTAGCCGGCATCGACATGATGCACTTCGCCGGTGACGCCGCGCGACATGTCCGAGAGCAGATAGAGCGCGCTGTCGCCGACTTCCTCGATCGAGACGGTGCGGCGCAGCGGCGAATTATATTCGTTCCACTTCAGGATATAGCGGAAATCGCCGATGCCGGACGCCGCCAGCGTCTTGATCGGCCCCGCCGAAATCGCGTTGACGCGGATGTTCTTCTCGCCGAGATCGGCGGCGAGGTAGCGCACGCTGGCCTCCAGCGCCGCCTTGGCGACACCCATCACGTTGTAATGCGGCATCCATTTCTCGGCGCCGTAATAGGTCAGCGTCAGGATCGAGCCGCCATCGGTCAGCAGTTTTTCAGCGCGCTGCGTGATCGCGGTCAGCGAATAGCAGCTGATCAGCATGGTCTTGGAAAAATTCTCCGCGGTGGTTTCGAGATAGCGGCCCTCCAGCCCGTCCTTGTCGGAGAACGCGATGGCGTGAACGACGAAATCGATCTTGCCCCATTTTTCCGCGAGCACGGCGAAGACCGCATCGATGGTGGCGGGATCGGTGACGTCGCAATGCCCGAGCGTGATGCCGTCGAGCTCCTTTGCCAGCGGCTCCACCCGCTTCTTTAGCGCGTCGCCCTGCCAGGTCAGTGCGATCTCGGCGCCCGCCTCGCGGCAGGCTTTGGCGATGCCCCAGGCGATCGAACGGTTGTTGGCGACGCCGAGGATCACTCCGCGCTTGCCCTGCATCAGACCTGCATTTTTCGACATTTCGCTTCCCATCGGCCCAAGATCAGGGTTGGAGGTACACCAGCGCCGGAAGCTGGTATAGCCCTAATCCACCCCTGAATTCCACGTCTGCCGCGCAGCCTTGACAGCCGGAATAGTCGCGTCATTTCGGTGTTATGGTGGGTACGGCGTTCGAAGTCGATCGGCGCCGGCCGGACCAACCCAGGAACTGCCGTCCATGACCGCGTTTCGCCAGAGCGTCGAAACCATGATCCCGGCGCTGCGCCGCTATGCGCGCGCGCTGGCGCGCGACGCCGATGTCGCCGACGATCTGGTGCAGGACACGCTGGTGCGCGCGCTGCGTTCGGAGAGGCTGTTTCTCGGCGGCGACATCAGGAGCTGGCTCTACACCATCCTGACCAACCTCAACAAGAACCGGCGACGGTCGCTGGCGCGGCGGCCGCAATTCGTGCCGCTGCTCGACAACAATCCCGACGCCAGCGGCACCGAGGCCGAAGGCCGCGACATCGCCCGCGCGCTCGCCACCCTGGTCGAGGAGCAGCGCTCCGTGCTGCTGCTGGTGATGCTGGAAGGCTTGAGCTACCGCGAGGTCGCCGACATCCAGGGCGTGCCGATCGGCACCGTGATGTCGCGCCTCGCCCGCGCCCGCGCCCACGTCAAGGCAGCCCTCGAGGGCGAGCGGCCGTCGCTGCGGCAGGTGAAGTGATGGCAATATCGATGCATGCAATCTCACGTGAAGTTTCGAGAGAAGCCGAGAACATTTCGACGAAGAAGAGACAACGACAATGACCGAGCCGAAAATTTCCGTCACCGAAGACGAACTGCACGCCTATGTCGACAATGAATTGCCGCCGGAGCGGCGCGACGATGTCGAGGCATGGCTCGCCGCGCATCCCGACGACGCCGCGCGGGTGCAATCCTGGCGCGCGATGGCGGAAGCACTGCATGCGCGCTACGACTCCGTCGCCGACGAGCCGGTGCCAAAGCGGCTGGAAATCGAACGGCTGGTGCGACAGCCGCGCCGATGGATGGTTGGCGCGCTCGCGGCTTCCCTGGTGGCGTTCATCGCCGGCGGCGGCGCCGGCTGGCTGGCGCATGGCGTGGCGGCTTCGCCATCGGCGTTGCAGAGCCTGACCGGCGAGGCGCTGGTCGCGCACCGGCTTTATGTGGTCGAGGTTCGTCATCCGGTCGAAGTACCCGGCAGCGAACGCGCGCATCTGCAGACCTGGCTGACCAAGCGCTGCGGCTGGGTGGTGTTCGCACCGGAGCTCGACGCCACCGGGTTGAAACTGGTCGGCGGCAGGCTGTTGCCCGGCCCGACCGGGCCCGCCTCATTCCTGATGTATGAGAGCGCCTCGGGCGAGCGCTTTACGGTCTATAGCGCCAAGGCGGATTCCGAGACGACTCAAATGCGATATGCGGCGCAAGACAAGGACGGCGCGCTGTTCTGGGCCGATCGCGGCGTCGCCTTCGTGGTCAGCGGCAGCAGCGACCGCGAGCGCCTGACCCAGGTAGCGCGGCTGGTTTACGACGCCACCGAAAAGCACGGGGGGTGATCAGCCCGTAGACGGCGTAACGCGCCTCGTCCAAATTCCGACACGGAAAATCTGGAATCAAGTCATCGGCGCGTCTCAAAATCGCACCGGGTGATCACGCGATTTGAGGTGCGTTCGATCCGCCGATCGACGCGAAGCGGCCTCGGCTGGGGTTTTTGTACCGCGCTGGTCCCCCGGTCGAGGCCGCACCTTTTCGGTTAGCTCAGGTCAAATCGCTGCGCGGATTGTATTTGTGTCCGTCGCGCCACTTTTGCATCAACGATTCGAGTTCGGAATCGTTCCCGTCCGGCAGCACGATGCGGGTGGTAACGAACAGGTCGCCGGTGCCGCCGCCCGGCTTCGGCAAGCCCTTGCCCTTGAGACGGAAGGTGCGGCCGCTCGAGGTGTTTTTCGGGATCGACAGTTCGACCGCGCCGCCCAGGGTCGGCACGCGAACCTTGTCGCCAAGCACGGCTTCATACAGCGTGACCGGCAGTTCGACGCGCAGGTCGCTGCCCTCGATCTTGAAAAAGGCATGCGGCGCGATCGAGACGGTGATCAGGAGATCGCCGGGCCGGTGGCCGGGCGCGGTCTCGCCCTGTCCTTTCAGCCGGATCTGCTGGCCGGCAATCACCCCGGCGGGCACCTTGACGTTGAGCTCCTTGCCGCTCGGCAGCCGGACCCGCTTTTCCACGCCATTGACCGCCTCTTCCAGCGACACCGTCATGGCGACCGAAAGATCGAGGTCGAGCCCGATGCCGCCGGTCTCGAATTCGAAGGCGCCGCCGGGTCCCGGCCGCGCGCCGCGCGCCGCAGCACCGGAGAACATGCTGTTGAGGATGTCCTCGAAGCCGCCGCCGCCGGGCCCGCTGCGGAAGGTGTGGCTCTCGAAGCCGCCCGGCGAGGCGCCGCGGCTACGCGGATCGCCGCCGGGAAAGCCCTGAAAGCGCGGCTTGCCCTCGGCGTCGATCTCGCCGCGGTCGAACTGCTTGCGCTTGGCCTCGTCGCCGATGATCTCGTTGGCCGAGTTGAGTTCGGAGAAACGCGCCTGCGATTTCGGGTCGTTCTTGTTGGCGTCGGGGTGATGCTTCTTGGCGAGCTTGCGATAGGCGCTCTTGATCGCCGCAGCACTGGCGCCCCGCGGCACCCCCAAGACCTCATAGGGGTCGCGCATCCGTCACGTCTCCTCTAGGGAATTAGAACTTGGACTACGGGCGGCTGGCCCGCTTCAGGCTTCATCTGGGGTGCCCGTGGTATTTTTGCAACGGGGTTCAGCCCCGTCGCCACGGCTTTAACGTATGAATTTCCCAACGGCCATGGCCACCCTTGCAGGCGGCGCCCTGCAGCCAGCTTTCGGAGCGGCCGTTGACGTAGCTCGCCAGAAAATCCCGGCAGGTGCGGCCATCGTCGGAGGAATAGGCCTGGGCCAGCGGCGTCACCGAACCGCGGGCGCCGGTCTCGGGATTTTCCCAGGGCTGGCTGGAATCCTTGGTCCCCTTGGTCAGCACGTCGGACGCAGCGGTCCGGGCAAAGGCCAGATCGGTCTCGGTAGGCGCCGACGGCTGCCCGGACCCGATCGCCCCCGTCACTTCCTGGTCCTTGTCGTCCATTCTGGCAAAGGCACCGTCCCCGCGGGAAAGGCTGCAGCCGCCGGAGCCAAGGCCGATCAGAATCAACGTCACCGCCGCACCCGCCGGTCCGATCGCCGGTAGGCCAATGCGTTCCCATGTCTTATATAGGGCGAGCCTGCATGGGGACTGCAACGCGCTCTGGGACGCGGGCGGACGCAACTCGGAACTCCTGACATGACCGACACAACCTCCATCAAACACCCGACACCGTTAACATCAGGTGATTTTACCGCCGCCGAGGAACCGTTTGCGCTGTTCGGCGACTGGTTCGCCGAGGCCGTGAAGGCCGAACCGAACGATCCCAACGCGATGGCGCTGGCGACCGTCGACGCCGACGGGCTGCCCGACGTGCGCATGGTGCTGATGAAGGGCTATGACGCCGACGGTTTTGTCTTCTACAGCCACATCGCCAGCCAAAAAGGCCGCGAACTCGCAACAAACCCCAAGGCGGCATTGTTGTTTCACTGGAAATCGCTGCGCCGGCAGGTCCGCATCCGCGGCAACGTGACGCCGGTAACCGACGCCGAGGCCGACGCCTATTTCGCCACCCGCCCGAAGCAGGCGCAGATCGGCGCCTGGGCCTCCCGGCAGTCGCAGCCACTAGAGAGCCGTTTTGCCTTCGAGCAAGCCATCGCCAAGGTGGCGGCGAAGCACATCATCGGCGAAGTGCCGCGTCCTTCGGGCTGGAGCGGCTGGCGTATCGAGCCCGCCCGGTTCGAATTCTGGCACGACCGGCCGTTCCGCCTGCATGACCGCATCGAATTCGCCCGCACGGCGTCCGACCAGCCATGGTCGAAGACGCGGCTTTATCCGTAACGTAAGCCGTCATGACCGGGCTCTTCCGGCCACCACGTCTTTCTTCTGCGACGACCATAGGAATACGCGGATGCCCGGCACGAGGCCGGGCATGACGAGAACGAAAGAACCGTTATGCCGAATCCAACCAACCACGGCCCGCGGCGCACGATGCTCCTGACCGGAGCCAGCCGCGGCATCGGGCACGCCACCGTGATCCGCTTCTCCTCGGCGGGCTGGCGCGTCCTGACCTGTTCGCGGCATCCCTTTCCCGAGGAATGCCCGTGGGGCGCCGGACCCGAGGATCACATCCAGGTCGACCTCGCCGATCACGACGACACCACGCGGGCGATTTCGGAAATCCGCCAGCGGCTGGAAGGGGGCGAACTGCACGCGCTGGTCAACAACGCGGCGATTTCGCCGAAGGCGGAGGGCGGCGCCCGGCTGGGGTCGATCGACACCGACATCGAGACCTGGAGCCATGTATTCCGGGTCAATTTCTTCGCGCCGATCATGATGGCGCGGGGGCTGATCGAGGAATTGAAGGCCGCCAAGGGCTCGGTGGTGAACGTCACCTCGATCGCCGGCTCCCGCGTGCATCCGTTCGCAGGCGCGGCCTATGCCACTTCGAAAGCGGCGCTCGCCTCCCTGACCCGCGAGATGGCGTCCGATTTCGGCCGCATCGGCGTCCGTGTCAATTCGATCGCGCCTGGCGAAATCGACACCTCGATCCTGTCGCCGGGCACCGAGAAGATCGTCGATCAACAGATCCCGCTGCACCGTCTGGGCACGCCGGATGAAGTCGCCAAGATCATCTACGTGCTGTGCACGGAGACCTCGTCCTACGTGAACGGCGCCGAGATCCACATCAATGGCGGGCAGCACGTGTAGGGGTAGGATCGGCGTCCATGCTCATCCTAGCTTGACAAACACCCCTTTGTTGTACAAATAATTGTACAATCGGAGAAAGGGCCATGGCGCACGTTTCCTACAGTGAGCTTCGTACCAATCTGGCGTCCTACATGGATCAGGTGTGCGACGACCGCGCGCCGCTGCTGGTGACCCGTCAGAACGCACGCAGCGTCGTTCTGATGTCGGAAGAAGACTACGAAGGCCTGATGGAGACCGTTCATCTCCTCAAGAGCCCAGCCAACGCGGCGCGTTTGCTGCGATCCATCGCGCAAGCCGATCAGGGCAAACTGACTGAGCGCGACATTGCCGAACCAGCGGAAGCCGGCTCGAAAGCGAAATGAAGACGGCCTGGAGCGAGGATGCCTGGCAGGATTACCTGCACTGGCAACAGGAAGACGAGAAGATACTCACCTCCATCAATGACCTGATCAAGGACATCAAGCGCGATCCATTCAAGGGGCTCGGAAAACCGGAGCCCCTTAAGCATGCGTTACAGGGGTGGTGGTCCCGCCGCATCACAGGCGAACACCGTTTGGTCTATCGCGCGTCCGGTAAAGGCGAAGAACGGCAACTCGACATCGTTCAATGCCGCTATCATTATTGATCCGCGAGTTGGAGCTTCAGATCAACGACGGGCAACACGTGCAGCGCTGCAATTCGCCTAGGGTGGGCAAAGCGCAGCGTGCCAACCGTCTTGCTTTGGTTCGAAATGGTGGGCACGGCGCAAATGCGCCTTTGCCCGCCCTGCGGCCTTCAATTCTTACCGAACTGCTCAAACCAGTCCGCGCAGAATCTGTGCGGCTTGCCAGCGCAGGCTGTCGGCCTCGACGTTGTAGGTGCTGGAGCATTCGTCCTCGCGCTCGCCTTCCTGTAACGCCGCGCCGCAATGCCGGCAGACCCGCGCCGACATCGCCATCGCCCTGCCCGCGGCATGGCGATCCTGCTGATAGCGCGCGAAATCGACGACGTTGCGGGGTGACGTTATGAGTTTCTCAACCATGGCTGTCCTCGCGGCTTGTGACAGCTTTATCGCAGAAAGCCGTCGCACAAACGTTGTGCGCAACGCTCAAATTTTATCCGACCAAATGAGGCGGGTTCTCTGGTTTTTCGGACGTGCACGAAAGCCGGGGAGGACGGGCGCATGCTTTAACACCCCGGTGACTACAGCCATTTCTTCCATCTGAAAAAGAAGTATGGCCCCGCCGCGGCGCACAGCATCATGATCAGCGCCATCGGGTAGCCGTAGGTCCATTCCAGTTCCGGCATCAGCTTGAAGTTCATGCCGTAGATCGAGGCGATCAGGGTCGGCGGCATCAGCACCACCGCCATCACCGAAAACAGCTTGATGATGTTGTTCTGCTCGAGATTGACGACGCCGAGCATGGCGTCGAGCACGAAGGTGATCTTGTTGGAGAGGTAGCTGGCATGGTCGGTCAGCGACGTGACGTCGCGCTGCATGGTCTTCAACTGCTCGCGCATGTCCTTGGACCATTTCACGCCTTCGGTGCCGGCGGCGACGAAGGTCACCACCCGGCCGATCGAGACCAGGCTCTCCCGCACCTTGGAGGTGAGATCGCCCTTGCGCCCGATCGCGATCAGGATGTCGGAATAGCGCTTGGCCTGGCCGGTGCGCGCGCTCCCCTCCGGCTCGAAAATATCGTGGCTGATGGTGTCCATGTCACCGCCGGCGCGCTCCAGAATGTCGGCATTGCGGTCGATCACCGCATCCAGCAGTTCCATCAGCACCATTTCGCCGGTTATCCCCGGCGCGCAGACGCGCGCCAGCTTGTTCTCCACCAGCATGAAGGGCTTGGGCTCGTCGTAGCGCACAGTCACCAGCCGGTGGCCGGCCAGGATGAAGGTCACCGCCGTGGTGCGCGGATTCTCGCTGTCGGCCGCGCACATCAGCGTCGCCGTCATGAAGCGGGCGCCGTTCTCGATATAGAGCCGGCTGGAAATCTCGATTTCCTGCATGTCCTCCCGGGTCGGAACCGCGATGCCCGCCAGCCGCTCCACCGCCTTGTCCTCGCCCCCGCTCGGCTTGACAAGGTCGAGCCAGACCGCGCTTTCCGGCAGTTCGGCAACTTCGGTGGCGTCGATCTTCTTCAGGGATAGTTCGGCAGGTACGAACACCGACAGCATGGGCAACTCCAGAACGGGGCGGCTATAACTCACCCAACAGGACTTAGCTCGATTCTGGCAAGCGCCTGATGACCGGCGTGTTAACCCCGCATCCATATTTGCGGCTGCCGGGTGGCGGTACCGTGGCGACCATTTGGCGACGCTTGCGCCTCTGCCCAAAAATCAGTCGGAAACCTCAAAACTAGCGGCAAAAATGACACAGCCAGCACGTTGCGACGCAAAAGCGGCATCTAAGCTCTGGAATTATGGGCGATTTCAACGATAATGAGATCAATGGAATCGTGGCGTTTCGGGCGCAGTGTTTGGTGCGCGACCGTGAAGATTTTCGATTGGAACTGAATCATGTCGTCGCTGAAGGCAATGTTGGGAATCCTGACCGCCGGCCTGCTGCTCTCGGGCTGCATGCAGGCCACGACCTATCAGGCGGCGCCGGAGGCGACGCTCAAGCCGGCAGACAAGGCCCAACTCGCCAAGGCGAGCTACGCCAAGGTCACTCCTCCCGAGCCGTTCCGCCGCGCCATCGTCAATTATCATCGCAAGGAAATGCCCGGCACCATCGTCGTCGATTCCGACAATCATTATCTCTATCTGGTGCAGGACGGCGGCAAGGCGATCCGTTACGGCGTCACTGTCGGCGAGGAAGCGCTCGCTTTCTCCGGCATCGCGCGCGTCGGCAACATGGCGGAATGGCCGAAATGGACGCCGACTGCCGACATCCACAAGCGCATCGAAGGCTTGCCGGCTTCGGTGCCTGGCGGCGTCGACAACCCGCTCGGCGCCCGCGCGCTGTATCTCTACCAAGGCAACCGCGACACCCTGTTCCGCATCCACGGCACCAACCAGCCGGAATATATCGGCGCCTCGATTTCGTCGGGCTGCATCCGCATGACCAACGAGGATGTCATCGACCTCTACAGCCGCGTCAAGAACGGCACCGTCGTGGTCGTGCTCGATCCCAAGCAGGGCGACTCGCCCTATAATTCCAAGATGGCGTTGCAAGGCGGCGGCCACGCGATGGTGCAATAGCCGGTCAGGCCGGCTAGGCATCCATCGACGATCCGATCAAAAGCGCCGGTCTTGCCGGCGCTTTTTCGTTGCCGGCGGGGCCGCGGCCGGCTCGGGCACCGCCGATTTGGCCGCATCGGGCTTGACCTGTTCGGGCTTGCCCAGTTCGGGCTTGCCTTGCTCGACTTTGGCGGCGACTTCGCGCGGCGGGGCCTCTTCCGGCCGCTCGGCCGGCAGCAACGGGGCGATTTGCGGCATCGGGTCCCACACGTTCCACTGGCAGATCTTGTAGTTGTTTCGCCGCTCCATCAGATCGATGTGGATGTGATCCTCGTGGTACCAGTCCGAGCCCGGCCCCAGCACCGTCGGAAATCGTGCGCACATCGAATGCAGCACGCTCTCGCGCGTCTCGCGCGGCACCATGCGGTCGGTGAACGAGATCCTGCTGCCGTTGGCCAGCTTGATGGCGCGGATATCGAGCGCATTGGCGCGACCGTGCTCGGACAGCCTGGCGCCGAACACGCGGTTGCGGCCGCGGCACTGGTACGAGTCGAAATTGTCGAGATCACTGATGGTGCTGCCGAGGCTCTCGGCCAGTTGCGCCATGTCGGTGCGGATCCAGTCTGCAATCGCACTGGCCATGGCGCAGCGGAGAACGGCCGCCGGCTTCACCGTAACGCGCCGCTTGTCGGGCAGCACCACGACCTCCAGTCGCACCAGGTCCTCGCCGCCGCAGCCGCCGGCGCCCTTGATGTCGGGGATGCTGGGGGCGATGGCGATCGCCTCCGTCAGCGCCAGCCGGCAGGCCGAGGGCGGCGGGGGGACGGGTGAAGCGGGCTCGGCCGCCTTTTCGGCTGTGGCTGCGGCCGGCTTTTCCGCCTCGGGCTTGTCGGTTTCCGCTTTGTCAGGTTCAGGCCTGGAATCCGCCTTGTTGGACCCGGCCCTGCCGGGCTCGGCCTTGCCGGATTGAGCCGCCTTGGACTCCACAGGTTTGGACTCCGCGGGTTTCGACTCCGCAGCCTTGGGCGCCTCGGCCGGGCGCGGTTTCGGAATCGGCACCGCCTGCACCGCCCGGCGCGGCTTCTTCGGCCGGCTCGTGCCGAACAGGGCGCTCCAGGGTGCCGGAGGCCAGGCGCCCCCTTTTGTCGCCGCAGCGGCGGGGATTGATGGAACGCAAAGCCACAGCAGCGCAGCAGCGGTAACCATTGCCGCCGCGACCGGGCTAAAGCTCCCACAAGGCCATTTCCGGCCGGCTTTCTCCGCGCTAAAGTTCATGGAAATTCCGTGAATATTTGCGGCAGGCGACAACAGACTCTGGAGGAACGACCGTATGCGTGGATTGATGCAAGACTGGCCTTTGCTTTGTCACCGGATTATCGAGCACGCCGCAGAGGTCCACGGCACGCAGGAGGTCGTGACGCGATCGGTCGAAGGACCCATCCACCGCACCAATTACCGGCAAATCCGCGACCGCGCACTGAAAGTCTCGCAGCGGCTCGACCGCGACGGCATCAAGCTCGGCGACCGCGTCGCCACCATCGCCTGGAACACCTGGCGCCACCTGGAAGCCTGGTACGGCATCATGGGCATCGGCGCGATCTGCCATACCGTCAATCCCCGGCTGTTCCCGGACCAGATCGCCTGGATCATCAATCATGCCGAAGACCGCGTGGTGATGACCGATCTCACCTTCATTCCGATACTGGAGAAGATCGCCGACAAGCTTCCCAGCGTCGAACGCTACATCGTCTTCACCGACAAGGCACACATGCCGCAGACCACGCTGAAGAACGCGATGGCTTACGAAGACTGGATCGCGGAAGCCGACGGCGACTTCAAGTGGAAGACCTTCGACGAAAATACCGCGGCCGCGATGTGCTACACCTCCGGTACTACGGGCGATCCCAAAGGCGTATTGTATTCGCATCGCTCCAACGTGTTGCACGCGCTGATGGCCAATTCAGGTGATTCCCTCGGCGCCAACGCTGCGGATACAATGCTGCCGGTGGTTCCATTGTTCCATGCCAACAGCTGGGGCATCGCGTTCTCGGCGCCTTCGATGGGCACCAAACTGGTATTCCCCGGCGCCAAGCTCGACGGCGCATCGGTCTATGAACTGCTGGACACCGAGAAGGTGACGCATACCGCGGGGGTGCCGACGGTGTGGCTGATGCTGCTCAATCACATGGCCGCCAGCAGCCTGAAACTGCCGCATTTGCGGATGGTGGTCTGCGGCGGCTCGGCGATGCCGCGCTCGATGATCAAGTCGTTCCTCGATCTGGGCGTTGCGGTTCGCCACGCCTGGGGCATGACGGAGATGAGCCCGATCGGCACACTGGCCGCACTGAAGCCACCGTTCGCTGAACTCAAGGGCGAGGCCCTGCTCGATATCCTGCAGACCCAGGGCTATCCGCCGTTCGGCGTGCAGATGAAGATCACCGATGATTCCGGCAAGGACCTGCCATGGGACGGCAAGACCTTCGGGCGGCTGAAGGTCAGCGGGCCCGCGGTGTCCAAGGCCTATTTCCGCGTCGATGCGGACATCCTCGACGAGGCGGGCTATTTCGACACCGGCGACGTCGCCACCATCGACGCCGACGGCTATATGCGGATCACCGACCGCTCCAAGGACGTGATCAAATCCGGCGGCGAGTGGATTTCGTCGATCGATCTGGAAAATCTCGCGGTTGGACATCCCGCGGTGGCGGAGGCCGCCGTGATCGGCGTCTATCATCCGAAATGGGACGAGCGGCCGTTGCTGATCATCCAGCTCAAACAGGGCCAGAGCGCGACGCGGGAGGACATCCTGAAGTTCATGGACGGCAAGATCGCCAAATGGTGGATGCCCGATGATGTCGCCTTCGTCGACGGCATTCCGCACACCGCGACTGGCAAGATCCTCAAGACAGCGCTGCGCGACCAGTTCAAGAGCTACCGCTTTCCGAACGCTGCCGCGTAGGAAAAGGTCAGGAAGCCGTCTTGGCCGGGCTTGACCCGGCCAACCACGGCTTCTGTGCGCACGACGTCAAAACGTGGATGCCCGGGTCACGGCTGGTCACGCCCGGGCATGACGTCCGAGGGTCGGTCAGAACCCCGGCTCATCGCCCGACTTGCGCGGGGTGTTTTCCGGAAGCCGGCCCGGACCTTGCGGCCGGCGCGAGGCTTGCCCGCGCAGCCGACACCATCTCACGTACCAAGCGCATGGCGTCACTCGCCAAGGCCATCATGGCCGACGCGCGTTCGCGGTGCGCCAGCCTCGCATAGGCCGCGATATCGGGGCTGCCGTCCGGACGGCGGACGACGCCTTCAATCTCCTCCGCCCGCGGCGCGAGGCCATTCTCATTTGCTAGTCTGGACATATCAATTCTCCGTCGTTGCGGAGCATCATATTATGTAATATGAACGCTATAATTATCTATTTTATACATTCATAAGTGAATTGAATTCATGAATGTCAGCGCCGCTTCGGCCGAAATGAACGCCTTCGTGCGCGTGATCGAGCGGGGCAGTTTTGCCGCCGCGGCTCTTGACCTCGGGATCACGCCCTCGGCGCTGTCCAAGCTGGTCACCCGCATCGAAGACCGGCTGGGCGTAAGCCTGCTGACGCGGACGACGCGGCGGCTGGCTCTGACCGCGGAAGGCGAGGTTTTCGTCGCGCGTAGCCGGGACATCCTCGCCGCCATCGAGGCAGCGGAAGCCGAGGTCACGGCGGCAAGCCGGCTGCCGCGCGGTCACCTCAGGATCAGCGTCGGAACAGCCATCGCGAAGCAGATCCTCGGTCCGGCGCTGCCGGCTTTTCTTGGCCGTTATCCCGACATCACCGTCGAGCTTCATGTTTCGGACCGGCAGATCGATCTGGTCGCCGAGCAGGTGGACGTTGCCATCCGCTCCGGCGCGCTCGGTGACTCGACCCTGGTGGCGTGCAAAATCGCCGAAGCCAGACGCATTATCTGCGCCAGCCCGCTCTATCTGGAGAAGTACGGATCGCCGCGCGTGCCGGCCGATCTGCTGCGGCACAATTGCCTGACCCTGCCGGGACCCGCGTGGTCGCAATGGCCGTTCCACACCCATGAGGGCATCAACCGGCTTGCCGTATCCGGCACATTCGTCAGCGACAATGCCGACCTGCTGCTCGATATGGCCGTGGCCGGGCTCGGCATCGCGCGCCTGGCGGATTTCATGGTCGCGCGCGCGTTGCGGCAGGGCACGCTCGTTGCGCTGCTGCCTGACAGCCAGATGCCGGAGTCGTTTCCGATCCATGCGCTGACCGTCCCGGGCCGCCACCGCGCGCCGCGCATCAAGGCCTTTGTCGACTTCGTGGCCGCGCAATTCGACGATGCGCCGTAACGGTTTCGTTCCGTTTTGAACGACGGAGCGCTTCCCACCCGGCCCAAAAATGCGCTAGGTCACCAGCGCGGGTCCTCTGCCCGAACCAGGAACCGGCTTGCCCAAATCCATGATGGAAACTTAAGGATGGCCCGCAGGTTTTCCGCTCCCTACCAGTCGGAGCCCTTGTCCGGCCTTGCCACCTGGGCGCGCAATCTCGCGGTATTTTCGCTGGTCGCGGTACTGGTTTCGATCGCCATCGTCCGCTTCGGTTTCCTCGAAGTCAAACCGGCGATGGCGACGTTCTTCGGCGCGCTGGCCTGCGCCGGGCTATCGATCCTGACGGGATTGGCTGCCTTCGTCGCGATCTGGCAGAACGGATCGCGCGGCATGGGCCGCATTCTGCTGGCGTTCCTGATCAGCGCGGCCGTACTGGCCTATCCCGCCTATCTCGGGCTGCAATACCGCAAGCTGCCGAAGATCCATGACATCACCACCGACCCGATCGATCCGCCCCGCTTCGAGGCGCTGGCGCGCTTGCGTGGCGGCGACGGCGCCAACCCCGCCGTCTATGCCGGGCTGTATTCCGCCGAGCAGCAGCGGCTGGCCTATCCCAAGATCGAGACGATCGAACTCGATGTCCCGGCGCTCAGGGTCTATCAGGTGACGCTCGCGCTGGTCACCAAGCGCAAATGGCGCGTGGTCGACGAGCGGCCGCCGCAGCCGCGCCGCGACGGCCGCATCGAGGCGATCGCGCAAACGCCGATCATGGGATTCCGCGAAGACGTGACGATCCGCATCAAGCCGGACGGCGAAGGCTCGCGCGTCGATATCCGCTCCGCGTCACGCTATTTCGAAAGCGATCTCGGCAGTAACGCCGCGCGGGTGGCCAGCCTGATCGAGGACATCAACACCGCCGCAGACCAGGTCAAACCAGCGGTGAAGCAGCCGCAGGCGCCGGCCAAGGGGCAGGCGAAAACGGTGAAGAAGGAACGCTGACCTTCGTCATTCCGGGGCGATGCGAAGCATCGAACCTCGGATGTGTAGTTGCACATCGGGGAAGCCCGGGATTTCGGGTCTGCGCTTCGCGCAACCCGGAATGACCGCCAGACTAGACCAGCCGATAATTTCCGCCGATCACTGGATCACCATCGGTCGCCGCAATGCCGCGCCCGACCAGATCTTCCAGATGCGCCAGCACGGAATAGCCGGCGGCATTCGTCAGCCGCGGATCGATGCCGATATAGACCGCGCGGACGATGGTCGGGATATCCGCCTCGCCCTTGGCGAGGCGATGCAGGATCGAGGCTTCGCGCGCGTGGCGATGCCTGGTCAGGAACCGCACATAGCGCCGGGCGTCCGGGATTTCCGGGCCGTGACCGGAAAAATACAGATCCTCGTCGCGCCGAGCCAGCGTTTCGAGCGACGTCATGTAGTCGACCATCGATCCGTCCGGCGGCGCCACGATCGAAGTCGACCAGCCCATCACGTGATCACCGACGAAATTGATCTTCCGCTCGGGCCAGGCGAACGCCAGGTGATTGGCGGTATGGCCCGGCGTCGCCACCGTTTCCAGCGCCCAGCCCGCGCCGTCGACGGTGTCGCCGTGCCTGACTTCGATATCCGGCTTGAAGTCGCGGTCGGCGCCGGATTCCGGATTGTGCTTCTCGCTCTCGTAGCGTGGCCGCGACGCGCGATGCGCACCCTCGGCATAGACCGGGGCGCCGGTGGCGGCCTTGATCCGCGCGGTGTTCGGCGAATGATCACGATGGGTGTGGGTGACCAGAATATGCGTCACGGTCTCATGGCGCACCGCTTCGAGCAGCGCCGCCGCATGGGCCGCATCATCGGGACCCGGATCGATGATGGCGACCTTGCCGGTGCCCACGATGTAGCTGACGGTGCCGGTGAAGGTGAAAGGGCTCGGATTGTCGCACAGCACCCGTCGCACGCCGGGGCGGACCTGCTCGACCACGCCGGGTTTCAGGGGAAAGTCACGGTTGAACGGGATGTCGTCGTTGTCTGCCATGGGGATTCCTACTCGGAGCCGGACGCACACAGGGTGAAACATCCACAACCGCCAACCCCCGCGAAGGCGGGGAATCCAGTAGTCGCTGACGGCAGAGACATAACGAGAGGCCGCGGCGTACTGGATCGTCCGCCTTCGCGGACGATGACAGCGTGGGGTGGGGCCACAGCCGGGATTCCTGTTCAGTGCTTCCTATGAAAACGCCTGAATGCCGGTGATAGCGCGGCCCAGGATCAAGGCGTGGACGTCGTGGGTGCCTTCATAGGTATTGACGGTCTCGAGATTCTGCGCGTGGCGCATCACGTGATATTCGATCTGGATGCCGTTGCCGCCGTGCATGTCGCGGGCCATCCGCGCGATGTCGAGCGCCTTGCCGCAATTGTTGCGCTTGACGATCGAGATCATCTCCGGCGCCATCTTGCCGTCGTCCATCAGCCGCCCTACCCGCAATGAAGCCTGCAGGCCGAGCGCGATGTCGGTCTGCATGTCCGCGAGTTTCTTCTGCACCAGTTGCGTCGCCGCCAGCGGGCGATTGAACTGCTTGCGGTCGAGCGTGTATTGCCGCGCGCGCGCCATGCAGTCTTCGGCAGCCCCCATCGCGCCCCAGGAAATGCCGTAGCGGGCGCGGTTGAGACAGCCGAACGGCCCCTTCAGGCCGGACACGTTGGGCAGCAGCGCGCTTTCCGGCACCTCGACGCCCTCCATCACGATCTCGCCGGTGACAGAGGCGCGCAGCGAGAGCTTGCCGCCGATCTTCGGCGCCGACAGGCCCTTCATGCCCTTATCGAGAATGAAGCCGCGGATCTGGTTGTTGTGCTCGGCCGATTTGGCCCACACCACGAACACGTCGGCGATCGGCGCGTTGGAAATCCACATCTTGGTACCGGTGAGCCGGTAACCGTCCGGGGTCTTCTCGGCGCGGGTCTTCATGCCGCCAGGATCGGAACCGGCATCCGGCTCGGTGAGGCCAAAGCATCCGACCCATTCTCCGGTGGCGAGCTTGGGCAGGTATTTCTTGCGCTGGTTCTCGTCGCCATAGGCATAGATCGGGTGCATCACCAGCGACGACTGCACCGAATTCATCGAGCGGTAGCCGGAATCAACGCGCTCGATCTCGCGCGCCACCAGACCGTAGGCGACGTAACTCGCATTGGCGCAGCCATATTCCTCCGGCAGGGTGATGCCGATCAGGCCGAGTTCGCCCATTTCGTTGAAGATCTCGCGGTCGGTCTTCTCGTCGAGATAGGCCTTGGTGACCCGCGGCAACAGCTTGTCCTGCGCATAGGCGCGCGCGGTATCGCGGATCATGCGTTCGTCTTCGGTAAGTTGCTCGTCGAGCATGAACGGATCGTCCCACTGGAACTCGACCGAAGCCGGCTTGTCCTTGGTCTGGGGGCGCACGCTCATGGGAATTCCTTTCGGGTCCTAACGAATTCACGGACAAAATAGAGTGCTATGGGAAGAAGCGCAATTGGCGTTCCGTCATTCCGGGTGGTGCGTTGGCACCAGACCCGAAATCTCGAGATTCCGGGTCCGCACTGCGCGCGCTCCGGAATGACGGTGGTCGCAGCTATCCTTCAAGCTGTTCGTTGGAGAGAATCTCGATGCCGAAACCGGACAGTCCCTTGTAGTCGTGCGCTGACGACGTCAGATGGCGGATCGAGCTGACGCCGAGATCCCTGAGGATCTGCGCGCCGACACCGACCTCGCGCCACTGCTTGTTGCGGTCGGCTTCGGCCGACTTGTCTTCCGGCAATGGCGCGACCGGAACCCCGGCGGCGCCGTCGCGCAGGTAGATCAGCACGCCGCTGCCGTTCTTCTTGAAATGTTCCAGCACCGCCTGCATGCGCTTCGGGCCCGTAAAAATATCCTTGACGATATTGGGCTTGTGAAAGCGCGTCAGCACGTTCCGGCCGTCGCCGATGCCGTTATAGACGAAAGCGACATGGGCGATGGAATCGAACGGCGAGCGATAGGCATAGCCCTGCAGCGGGCCGATCGGGCTCTCGGTGGTGAAGGTCGAGACCCGCTCGATCAGTTTTTCGCGCGCCTGGCGCCAGGCGATCATGTCGGCGATGGTGACGTGCTTGAGCTTGTGGGCGGCGGCGAACCTGGCCACCTGCTCGCCCTTCATGACCGTACCGTCGTCGTTCATCAATTCCGAGATGACGCCGACCGGCGGCAGGCCCGAGAGCTTGCAGAGATCGACCGCAGCCTCGGTATGGCCGGAACGCAGCAGCACGCCGCCGTCGCGCGCGATCAGCGGGAAAATATGGCCGGGCCGGGCGAAGTCGCTGGCACCGGCATTGGGATTGGCCAGCGCGCGGCAGCAGGAGGCGCGCTCCTCGGCCGAAATTCCGGTGCCGTTATCCGGCTTGTAGTCGATCGAAACCGTAAAGGCGGTGGTGTGGTTGGACTCGTTGTGCGCCACCATCGGATCGAGCCGCAGCCGGCGCGCATCCTCGGTGGTGATCGGCGCGCAGACAATGCCCGAGGTGTGGCGGATGATGAACGCCATCTTCTCGGATGTGCACAGCGACGCCGCGACGATCAGGTCGCCCTCGCCTTCGCGGTCGTCGTCGTCGGTAACGACGACGAGTTCGCCATTGGCAAAAGCCTGCAGAACTTCCTGGATCGGATCGGCCATTTTATGCGTCTCGCTCTGGTGCCGGGCAGCATTCGCCGGACTTGTTAACCGGACTTGGAACCCCGCGCCAGCCTCATTACGCAGGGCAGAACGGCGCCGGCCGGCGCGGCCGGGACTGGTTTTCGGGCCGGAAATCGTTGACGAGACCCGGTCAGCATCGGTGAATTTCCGCACAGCGGTATTGGTGTCGAGGGCTGCGCCGCATTTACGGCAGCACTTCCTTGCGCTCGGCGAGTTGCGCGTCCATTTCCGCGCGCTTGTCGTCCAGCAGGCCGGCGGCGGCGGCTTCGATCACCGTATAAAGTTCCTGGGCATCGCTGATGCGGGTCACCGTGACGTAATCCGCGCCGGCGGCGTAGAGATCGGCGACGTCGGCTAGCAGGTCGGCCGTGGCGACGATCTTGGCGGTGGGATTGAGCGTCCGCACGTGACGGACCAGCTTTTCGTTGTCGGCGCCCTTCAGGAGCGAGTCTGGCACGCTCAATATGATGAGCTCGGCCTTGCCGACGCCGGCATGCACCAGGGTATCGACATTGCTGATATCGCCATAGATCACGTGCAGGCCGCGATCCGCCAGGGTTCGGAACACGTTCGGATTGAAATCGATCACGGTGAGCTGATCGAGGAACACCGGATTGCGCCGCTCGATCTCGCTCAGCAGCGCGCTGGCGGCCCGGAAGAAGCCGAGAATCACGACCCGCCGCGCCTCACCATGGCCGCCCTCGTGGCCGGCATCATGCGCCTGGATGTGATCGAGATCGCGGATCCCGATCCGCTTCAAGGGACCGATCGCCGCCCGCGTGATCGCATCGCTGCGCATGATCGCAAACGTGCTCAGCACCGCCAGGATCACGAAGGCGAACGACACCGCGCTGGCGGTCTGGGTCTGGATGTGCCCGGCGACGATGCCGGTCTGGATCACGACCAGCGAGAATTCGCTGATCTGGGCCAGGTTGATCGCCGGCAGCAGGCTGGCGCGCAGGCCCTGCTTCATCAGGTACAGCGGCGTGAACGTCGTCAGCACACGGCTGATTACCGTGAAGGCCGCGATCACCAGCGCGAGCCAGATCACCGGCAGGCCGGGGATCGGAATCGTCATGCCCAGGGCGACAAAGAACAGGGTGATGAAGAAATCGCGCAGCGTCGTGACCTTGGCGGTGACATCGAGCGCATAGGGGAAGGTCGACAGCGACACGCCGGCGACGAGTGATCCCATTTCGCGCGACAAATGCAGCCGTTCGGCGATCTCGCCGATCAGGAAGCACCAAGCCAGCGCGCCGAGCAGGATCAGTTCGGGACGGCGCGCAATCTGGTGGAACAGTTTTGGCAGGACGTAGCGGCTCAATACCAGCGCGGTTGCCACCAGCACGCCGACGCGTCCGATCGAGAGCAGGATCACGCTGACCTGAAGATCGGCGAGGCTTGGCTGCACCGCGAGGAACAGGATGACGAAGATGTCCTGCAGCACCAGTATGCCGAGCGTGATGCGCCCGGGCAGCGTGTCGAGCTCGCGCTTCTCGTACAATACCTTGACGATGATGACGGTGGAGGAGAGCACGCAGGCGATGGTGAGGTAGAGCGCATCGAAGCCGCCGCCGCCCATCGACAGCCCGATGCCCGTGAAGAAGGCGATGCCGACCACGCAGCCACCGACCAGCTGGACGCCGGCGGCGAACAGGATCACCCGGCCGGCCCGCACGATCTTCTTCAGGTCGATTTCCAGCCCGATCATGAACAGCATGAAGATCAGGCCGAGTTCGGAAATGACGCTGATCGATTCCTGCGAATGGACCCAGCCCATGCCGAATGGACCGATGACGAACCCGGCGATAAGGTAAGCGAGGATCAGAGGCTGGCGGAAAAAATGGGCCAGAAGGCCTATTCCCCAGGCGAACAGGATGCAAAAAGTGATATCGCGAATAAGCTCGTGCATGAATCCGGCCTTCCCCTCTCCGCAACCTAAAGGCCGGGGCGTCAACGTCAAACGAACAATGTGTCACAGCCGGACCGGCCGGTTGTTTCCCGCGATTCTGGCGGGTCTGTCGATCACTTTCCGGTCCCGTGGTGCAGGCCCGGCCGACCGTCATCACCCCGAATTTTACGGGTCCCCGACCGCGATTACATGAAGCCCTCGACGTGGCAGGCCCTTTACGACCCGGCCCCGGCCTGTGAAGGTGACCGGCAAGAACCGGCCTTCCGGCGAACCCGGGACATCCGGTCCGGCAACCAAGAAAATCAAACGGGGATAACGTCCATGACCTCAGCGCAATTCGACTTCGCACCCTTGCTTCCGGCGGGCCTGCCGGCGCCGGCCGCGAAGTGGACCGGCCTCGCAAAATACAGCTTCGTCGGCGGCAACAACGATCCGGACCAGGTCCCGGTCGAAGCCCTGGCCGAAGCCGTCAATGCCGTGCTCAGGCGCGAGGGCAAGACGCTCGCCACCTACGGACTCGCCAGCGGCCCGCAGGGCTACAGGCCGCTGCGCGAATTCCTGACCACCAAGCTCCGGCGCGATGCCGGCATCGACTGCACCGCCGACGATATCCTGATCGTCTCCGGCTCGCTGCAGGCGCTCGACCTCGTCAACGCGACGCTGCTCGCGCGCGGCGACACCATCATCACCGAGCAGGACACCTATCAGGGCGCGCTGAACCGGCTGACCCGGCTCGGCGTCAACATGGTCGGTATCCCGCTCGACGCGGACGGCATGCGGATGGACGCGCTGGCGACAGCGCTGGCCGGCCTCAAGGCCAAAGGCATCACGCCGAAATACATCTACACCATCCCGACCGTGCAGAATCCGACCGGCACCATCATGCCGGAGACGCGCCGCGCCGAACTATTAAAACTGTCGCAGCAATATGGCGTGCCGATTTTCGAAGACGACTGCTACGCCGATCTGATCTGGGACGGCAAGCGCCCGCCCGCGATCTACGCCATGGACAAGACCGCCGGCGTCATCCACATCGGCTCGTTCTCGAAATCGATCGCGCCGGCGCTGCGGGTCGGCTACATCGTGGCGCCATGGGCGATGCTGTCGCGGATGCTGGCGCTGAAGACCGACGCCGGCTCCGGCGCGCTCGAGCAGATGGTGCTGGCGGAATATTGCGCGCCGCATTTTGCCAGCCATGTGCCGAAGCTCAACCGCGGCCTGCGCGCCAAGCTCGACACGCTGATGGAGGCGCTCAACGAACAATTCGGCACCTCGGCCGAGTTCGAGGATCCCAAGGGCGGCATCTTCCTGTGGGTGAAACTCCCGGACAATGTCGATACGATGAAACTCTACCAGGCAGCCCTCGCCGCCGGCGTCGCCATCAACCCGGGGCCGGAATGGTCCACCGACAAGGCCTATGCCGGTAGCCGGCTGCGGCTGTGTTTCGCCAGCCCCTCGCACGAGCAGATCCGCGAGGGCGTCGCGCTGCTGGCCGAAGTTTGCCGCAAGGAATTCGGGGTGCCGGCGCGAATCGCGAATGTCGAGCAGCAGGTTCGCGCGTGAACCGCGATCATCCGCCGACGTGAAATTCGACGTTGACCTGGCCGCTGCCGCTGGACGGAAAATACTCGCACAGTTGCTCGGCCGCGCCATCATATGCGTCCCAGCCGAGCGCTGCGAACAGCATGATGGTGTCGGCCATGCCGCCCTCGCCGTTGCACTTCACGGCGTAGTCCGGGAGCATGTCGACGAATTCGCGGTAGCGGCGCTGCTGCCATAATTCGAGCACGCGCAGGTCGACCTGACGGTTGAACTCGCTTGCCACCGACGTCCAGGCCTCCGGTCCGAGTTTCCTGTTGGGCCACAGCCGGTGCGACAGCGATCCGCTGGCAAGCAAGGCCACCCGCTGCCCGGAGCGGTCGATGGCGCGCCGCGTCGCCTCGCCGAGAACGCGGCTTTCCTCCAGCGAGGTGAACAGCGGCGTGGCGACCGAGACCACCCGGGCCCACCCGTCGGCGTTCATATAGTGCATCGGCACGATGGTGCCGTATTCCAGCCCGAGGCTCGCGACCTTGTGCGCGATCACGCCAAGCCCGGCCTCACCGGCCTCCTTCGCGATCGCTTCGGCGAGCGCGGGGTCTCCCGGCACGTCATAGCGCAGATCCTGGATCATCTGCGGAGCTTCGTGGCTGGTGAACGAGCCATGATGCCGGGGATTGGCGTTGATGTGATAGCCGAAGTTCGAGAGCCAGTGCGTATCGAACACCACGAAGGTCGAAGCGCCGCGGTCCCGGGCGCGGCAGCCGAGCTCGCGCAACGCCCGCACCGCGCCTTCGCGCGCCGACCTGAGCGGGCTGCCCTCGGCCTCCGACAGCATCAGCGACGGGACGTGGCTGACCTTGGCGGCAAGAACGATCTGTCCCATCGAAATCTCTCCTTTCGCGGGGTCGATGTCAGATCATCGGCAGCAGCGGATTGCCTGCGCGATCCGCAGCAGCAGCATGATCGACACGTTGCCCTTGCCGGCCTCGATTTGGGCGATGTACCGCTCGGAAATGCCGGACTTGCGGCCAAGCTCCCGGCGCGACATTTTTCGCAACGTGCGGGTTTCGCGCACGCAATCACCGAGCCGGGCGAGAAATTCGTCTTCCGAGCAAGGCAATGTTGCATCGGGCGCGGCGGCGCGAACGCCAGGGCCGATGGGGGCTTTCGCCCGCGGTTGTGTTTCGCTGTGTGCCACCGTTCATCCCTTTTGCCCGACATGGTTGCCGGGCGCCGGGACCGGCGCATTGATCCGGATCAATCGGCCATCCCGGAGCACGGATTCGCCGGAGGGGATGCGCTCCTCGAATCGATGCGCGCGCCGTTTAGCGTTCACTGAATGAGTGTTCAGAATTCTCCTCGGGTATCCCCGGAACGTTGCTCGGGCTTCGATGTTGCCCCCTGGCTCAACCGGAGGAAAGCATGAAGAAGTTTGCATTAATGATCGCGGCGCTCGCCACCATATTCCTGGCGGCACCGTCGTCGAACGCCGACGCTCAAACCGTGGTCATCAAGCGCGACGGCCATCATCACGGC
>NZ_JAUYQU010000105.1 GCF_030697065.1 Bradyrhizobium sp. | reverse complement strand
GCTTCGCTATGAATTAGACCGCATCCTCCAGAGGGCAATTAGTGACATTTGGCGTCTTCATCCACCGATCGGATTCGATCTACGAGGACAGTCCCGCCGAGCGATACCAGTTTCCCAGCCAATACCTCGCTCGCGTCGAAGCGTGCATTGGGGACTGGATCATCTACTACGAGCCACGGAAAGCGCGGGAATCGCGCGGCTACTTTGCAATTGCCAAAATTCAACACGTCATCCCTGACCCAGGCACTTCGGGGATGTATATCGCCATCGTCGAACCCGGCAGCTATCTGGATTTCGTCAATCCAGTCCCGTTCCGTGAAGTCGGCGGACTCATCGAGCGGGGCCTGCTGAACGAACACGGCAAGATTTCCGGCCGCGCTCAATCCGCGGTTCGACCGATTTCTCCGGCGGATTTCAACCGGATCACCGAACTCGGATTCGCCGAGAACACACCCTTGCTGCCGCGCATCGATGCGCGCTCCGCCCTGCCAGGCATGCAAGAGGGACAGGCCGTGTTCCAATACGAGCAGGAACGGAGCCGCGTCGAATATTTGACGTCCCGCATCGTCCGGGACCGCATCTTCCGCAGCGTCGTTCTAAGTGCCTACGATGCCCGCTGCGCGGTTACTTCCCTGAAGCTGATCAATGGCCGCGGGCGGGCCGAGGTCGATGCCGCGCACATAAGACCAGTCGAGGCGAATGGGCCGGATATCGTCAGCAATGGCCTCGCCCTCTCCGGCACCGCGCATTGGATGTTTGACCGCGGCTTGATCAGCATCGCGGAAGACCATGAGATTCTGATCTCGCGTCACGTGAACGATACCGCCGGCGTCCGCACCCTCATCAACAAGACCGGGCGCATTCTGGCGCCCGTCCGCACCGTCGATCAGCCTCACCCTCATTTCCTGCGATGGCATCGCGAGAACTGTTTCAAAGCTTGACGGTGCCAAATGTACCTCAAACCCTGTATCGCAACATTAGCGGCACGATGGCCGCCGCGACGGGAAGTCAATACATCTTGTGGGTGACTATCCGCGAGAATGGATGTTCTCGCGAAAAGCAGTCAACGTTAGGGTTCTCGGCCGCCGCTAAAATACACTTCTTGGCGGGCTGGCCCCCCTACTCCCACTCAATCGTCCCCGGCGGCTTGCTCGTGATGTCATACACCACCCGGTTGACGCCCTTCACCTCGTTGATGATCCGCGTCGCCGTCTCGCCGAGAAACTTCATGTCGAACGCGTAAAAATCCGCGGTCATGCCGTCGGTCGATGTAACCGCGCGCAGGCCGACGACGTATTCGTAGGTCCGGCCGTCGCCCATCACACCCACCGTCTTGACCGGCAGCAGCACGGCAAAAGCCTGCCAGATGGTGTCGTAGAGGCCGGCTTTTCGAATTTGATCGATATAGACGGCGTCGGCATTGCGCAGGATGTCGAGTTTTTCGGGCGTGATGTCGCCGGGGCAGCGGATGGCGAGGCCGGGGCCGGGGAACGGGTGGCGGCCGACGAAGATTTCGGGCAGGCCGAGTTCGCGCCCGAGCACGCGGACCTCGTCCTTGAACAGTTCGCGCAGGGGCTCGACCAGCTTCATGTTCATGCGCGCGGGCAGCCCGCCGACATTGTGGTGCGACTTGATGGTCACCGAGGGGCCGCCGGTGAAGGAGACGCTCTCGATCACGTCGGGGTAGAGCGTGCCCTGCGCCAGGAAATCCGCGCCACCGATTTTCTTCGCCTCGGTGTCGAACACGTCGATGAAGAGGCGGCCGATGGTCTTGCGTTTCTGCTCGGGGTCGGTGACCCCGGCCAGTTCGCCGAGGAAAAGCTTTGATGCATCCACATGCACCAGCGGGATGTTGTAGTGGTGCCGGAACAGGTCGACCACGGTCTTGGCCTCGTCGAGCCTGAGCATGCCGTGGTCGACGAACACGCAGGTGAGCTGGTCGCCGACTTCCTCGTGGATCAGCACCGCGGCGACCGCGGAGTCGTCGCCGCCAGAGAGACCGCAGATCACCCTGCCCTTGCCGACTTGGGCGCGGATCTTCTCGATCGCCTCCTCGCGGAAGGCGCGCATGGTCCAGTCGCCGGTGAGGCCGGCGACCTTGCGGACGAAATTGCGGATCAGCCTGGCGCCGTCGGGCGTATGCACCACCTCGGGGTGGAACATCAGGCCGTAATATTTTCGCGCCTCGTCCTGGATCACCGCGAACGGCGCGTTCGGGCTGGTGCCGGCGACGGTAAAACCCGGCGGCATTTTTGTGATGCGGTCGCCATGGCTCATCCACACCGGATGCTTCTCGCCCATGCCCCAGGTGGCATCGAACAACTGGCTTGATGCCTTGACCTCGACATCGGCGCGGCCGAATTCGCGGTGGTGTCCGCCCTCGACCTCGCCGCCGAGTTGGGCCGCCATGGTCATCTGGCCGTAGCAGATGCCGAGCACCGGCACGCCGGAATCGAAGATCGCCTGCGGCGCGCGCGGCGAGCCTGCTTCATGCACCGATTCCGGGCCGCCGGAGAGGATCACCGCTTTTGGCTTCATCTCGGCGAACGCCGCTTCGGCCTTCTGGAACGGCACGATCTCGGAATAGACGCCCTCCTCGCGCACCCGGCGCGCGATCAGTTGCGTCACCTGACTGCCGAAATCGACGATCAGAATCTTGTCATGCGCCGAGGCCACCGAAGGCGTCGACTCCATAGCTGGCTGGGGGGCTGTCATGGACAGCAAATACGCGACGGGGGCGGCCCTCGCAACCGCGCAGACGCCGTGGCCCACATGCTTCTGCGGGCATGGACAGGCGAAACAAGGTAAGTATTATTGACCTGATTGATGCTGGAATCGATGCCGTAAGGCCTTGGCGGCATTAACATATTTTCATTGCATGGGGTTGTTTTCGAGATTTTTGAGATCGTCGTTCCGGGGCGATGCGAAAGCATCGAACCCGGAACCTCGAGATTCCGGGTTCGGCTCTTCGAGCCGCCCCGGAATGACAGTCTCTCCAGACCTCACCCCCGCTTCAGCACCGACACGAAGAACCCGTCCGTCCCGGTGCGGCGCGGCGTCATCAGCCAGCCTTCGGGCGATTGCAGCGCGGCTTCGGCAAAGGCCTCGGCCTTGTCCCACAGCACGCCGACCGTCTGCTCCGGCGGCACTACCGCGAAGTCGGGATGGCGCGCCAAAAAGGCCCTGATCTGCTCGCCGTTCTCCTGCGGCAGTACCGAGCAGGTGATGTAGGCGATCCGCCCGCCCGCCTTGGTCAGCGCGGCGGCGCGGTCGAGCACCGTGACCTGGTCCTTCAGCCGCACCTCGAGCGCGCCGGGGCGCATCCGCCATTTGGCGTCGGGGTTGCGCCGCCAGGTGCCGGTGCCGGTACAGGGCGCGTCGATCAGCACGAGATCGGCTGTGGCGTGGATATCGGAGAGCGTGTCGTTCGGACCCTTCGGGGTGCGGACATCGCAATTGTGCACGCCGGCGCGCGACAGCCGCTCGTAGATCGGCGCCAGTTGCCGCTTGTCGTGGTCGGTCGCGATCAGCCGGCCCTTGCCCTGCATCATCGCCGCCAGCGCCAGCGTCTTGCCGCCGGCGCCGGCGCACAGGTCGATCACCTGCTCGCCGGGTTTTGCCGCCGACAGCAGGGCCGCGAGCTGCGAGCCCTCGTCCTGAACTTCAATGGCGCCCTTGATGAAATCCTCCTCGGCATGGATGCCGGGATTGCGCGCGTCGGCGCCGAGCTCGATGCGCAGCCCGATCGGCGACCATGGCGTCGGCTGAACGCCGAGATGGGCCAGCGACGGCAGCATCTTTTCGCGGCTGGTTTTCAGCGTGTTGACGCGCAGATCGAGCGGCGCCCGGCTCGCCATCGCGGTCGCCTCGGCGACCCGGTCGTCGCCGAACGCCTGCGCCAGATGGGGATCGAGCCATTCCGGATAATCGCCGGCGACGTGCGCCGGCGCGTCGGCCAGCGAGCGCGAGGTCAGCGCGGTGCGTTCGGCCTCGGTCAGCGGCTCCGGCGCGAAGCGCCCGCCGTCACACAGGGCTGCGATCGCGTCAGTATCGAGCTTGCGCTCGAGTTTCAGCATGCCCAGCATCCGCGCCCGCGGCGTATCGGCGTCCATGATCCAGGCGCTGGAGGCGCGCCGGCGCAGCACGTCCCAGAGCAGCCCCGCGATCGCGGCGCGGTCGCCGGAGCCGGCATAACGATGCGCGGTGCCCCACTCCTTCAGCGCTTTCGCGGCAGGAACGCGCTCCGCGTCGATGGTGCCGATCAGTTCGATGGCGGCGGAGAGCCGCGCGGCGGGAGTCATTGAGGCCTTTCGCGATACTTTCGACTGGATAAGGGGTTAGCTCAACAACAGCATGTTCAGAGCGAAGTAGAGCCACATCGCGAACAACACGAGCACGCCGGCGAACCAGACCAGCGAGCGCTGCCGGACGTCGTTGGAGGTCACGAAGATTCCGGCATGGGCAAAGCGCGTGACCACGAACACCCAGGACAGCAGCACGATGATCAGGTCGGCCTTGCGCAACGGCAGCGCCAGCGCGATCAGCACGTAAAACAGGATCGGGATCTCGAACTGGTTGCTGAAGCAATTTCCGATCTGGGTGGCCCGCTCGGGCCAGTTCGGCTGGCGCAACGCGACATCCTTCAGGCTGACCTGCTTGCCCACGACCGCCCGGGTGCGCGCCGAGGCCATCCCCAGCAGCAGCGCGAAGGCAAGCCCCACCAGCACGAACACCGGCAGCAAAACCATTTGAACCGTCATCGGAATTCCCCCTCGATCGCGTGCAGGCCCCCGCTATAGCGACCGCGCTCCCCCCTGACAATCAATCCCGCCCGGTCGCATCGCCGCTGCCGTGACCAAGGGCGGGCGGTTCCATCGATTTCGGTGCCGAACCGGCACCCGAGCTGCGAGCCGCTGGCCTGGACAAGATAGCGCCGACCCGGTGGCGGATGATGGCAGCCCCTGCCCCTCGTCAGGCCACGCGGATGGTCTGCAGGAAGGTTTCAACCTCGGTGCTGAGGTGATTGCTTTCCGAGAGCAGCGACACCGCGAGGCCGTGAACCTGTCCGGCGGCGGCGCCGGTATCCGCCGCGCCGCGATTGACGTCGGTGATCCGCCCGGTCACCTGGGTCGCGCCCTGGGCCGCCTGCTGGACGTTGCGGGCGATTTCCTGGGTCGATGCGCCCTGCTGGTCGACGGCCGCCGCGATCGCGGTGGAAATTTCCGAAATCTGGGCAATGGTCGCGCCGATATCCCTGATCGCGGACACCGAATGCTCGGTGGCGGACTGCATTTGGGTCACCTGCGCCGCGATCTCTTCGGTGGCCTTGGCGGTTTGCGCGGATAGTGCTTTCACCTCGGATGCCACCACGGCAAAACCCCGCCCGGCGTCGCCGGCGCGCGCGGCCTCGATCGTCGCATTGAGCGCCAGGAGGTTGGTCTGTTCGGCAACGGCGGTGATCATCTTGATGACCTCGCCGATACGGCCCGCCGAATGCGACAGCTCCGCGATCCGGACATTGGTTTGCTCCGCCTGCGCCACCGCGGCCTGCGCAATCGCCTGGGATTGCTGGACCTGCCGGCTGATTTCGGCGACCGAAGCGGCCATCTCCTCGGAGGCAGCCGCCGCGGAGCGCACATTCGATGACGATTGTTCGGATACGTCCGCGACCGTCGCGGACAATTTCTGGGTCGTCTCCGCGGTCCTGGTCAGGCTGCCGGCGGCCGCCTCGATATCGGTTGAAGCCGACGATACGGTCCTGATGATCCGGCCCACGGCCTTTTCAAAGCCGTCCGCCACTTGCAGCATGCCGGCCCTGCGGTCCGCCTCGGCCTGTTTTGCCGCGCTCGCTTGCGCGGCTTCCATGGCCTGAACGCGCAACGCATTTTCCTTGAATACCTGCAGCGCGGTCGCCATGGCGCCGACCTCGTCCTGGCGGCCGAGCGAGGGAATTTCGTTGTCCAGTTTGCCGCTGGCGAGCCGTTGCATCGCACCGGTCATCCTGATGATCGGCTGGATGACACCCCTTGCCACGCCGGCAATCCCGGCGCCGACGACGAGAAACACGAACGCGGAAATGCTCCAGAGCAGAATCGTGAACCACCGGACCCGGCTGGTGGCTTCGGCTTCCGCGGCGGCGTTGTCGTCGGTGGCCTTTTTGACGATCTCGTCGATCACGGCGCGGTGCGCCGTATACGCCGCAGCGATTGCCGCATAGGACGACGTCGCCTGGGCCGTGTCGCCCTTCGCCAGTGCCGGCAGGAACGACTGCTCCACCACGTTCCAGAAGCGCTGCACTTCCTTGTGCGATTTTTCGACCAGCATGGTCTTGTTCACGGGCTCGAGGTCGGAATTGATCCAGAACGCGTGACGGTCGTCATAGTCCTTCCTGAGCTGCGCCAGCCGGTCACGCCGCGCCGCGACCGTCGACGGATCCTGCCGCGCCAGGGTGGCTTCCAGATAGGCTTCGATGATGTATTCGGGCGGCGGCAGGATATCCGCGATCAGGTCGTTGCCGAGCTTGATCTTGCTGTAGAGCGGCCCTCCGACCTTGAGCTCCGAGAGCGCGTAATTGCTGGCAAAGATCACGGCCACAAGACCGACGACCGTCAGCGCCCCGAAGGCAAAGATCGCGCGGGAAATCGTAATGCGAAGTCTCATGGCCATGGTCCCGGGAGGGTCAAGCTGAGCGGACTCGACAAAATTGCGGTACGATTGCGGTCAATATTGCAAACTGGTTAAAATCGTCTCAACCGGGATCCACCTGATGCTCGAGTAGCAACTCGATCAGGGGAGTTTGCTCCCGGATTTTCATCATTCCGTCGCTGATCGACCTATAATCGGCCCCGCAAGGAACCGTGCATGCCCGAATTTCGCCTGACCCAGATTTCCGATACCCACCTCACCCGCCGCCACCAGGAACTCACCGACAATTTTCACCGGGTCAGCGAATATATCGACGCGACGCGACCGGACCTCGTCGTCAACAGCGGCGATCTCGCCTGGGATGCCCCGACCAACCCGGATGATCCCGAATTTGCCCACGAACTGCACGCAGCGCTGCCGGTGCCGTGCCGCTATCTTCCCGGCAATCATGACGTCGGCGACAACCCGACCCTCCCCGCTCCCGCGCCGTCTCAGCCCGTCACCGAGCAAGGCGTGCAGGCTTTTCGCGCGTGCTTCGGCGAAGACCGCTGGCGCTTCGAGGCCGCGGGCTGGTGCTTCATCGGTCTCAACTCGCTTGTGATGAACACCGGCCTTGCGAGCGAGGCCCAACAGTTCGACTGGCTGGCTCAGGCGCTCGCGAGCGCCGATCGCCGGCCGGTAGCGCTGTTCCTGCACAAGCCGCTGTTTCTCAATTCACCCGAGGACGCAGAACTGGCGGCGACCGCGATGCGCTTCGTGCCGATGCCCTCTCGCCGCCGCCTCGTGGAGATGCTGAACACCGTCGACCTGCGGCTGGTCGCCAGCGGGCATGTGCACCAGCGCCGCGATTTTACCTCTCGCCATGTCAGACACGTCTGGGCGCCGTCGACCGGCTTCATCATTCCTGACCGCAAGCAGGAAGTGATCGGCAGAAAGGAGGTCGGGTTGGTGGAGTACCGCTTTCAGCCCGACGCGTTCGAGGTCCGCCACGTCAGGGCGCCGGGCCAGATCGATGTCGATCTGGAGCAGCTACTCCGCAGGAGCTAGATGCGCCGCCTGCGCCAGCGACGCGGATTTCCGCGAGAATAGCCAGGCCAGTACGTAGAAGCCGAGTGCGAGTAAATAGAGGAACGCAAATCCGAAATACATCGAGTTGTATTCCATCACGCCGCCGAACAGCGCACCCATCAGATTGTAGGCGAACGCCGTCGAGATGTTGATCCTGCCCTCGCCGATCAGGCTGGAGAAGATGATTCCCGCAAAGAACAGGGGGACCGTCAGCACGAAGCAGCTCATCGCCAGTTGCAAGAACGGCGGACCAAACGTCCAATCGCTGTGGCTGACCGCCAGCCCGTATCCGACCAGCAGGCTGACGAACAATCCGACATAGGCCGGTCCGGTCAGATTGCGCCCGGTCCGCGTCACCATCAGGTTGGCCATGAAGGCCATTCCCAGCACCAGCAGGATGGCAGCCGCGATCACCACCCAGGTTCCGCCGAGATGCAGTCCCAGTTCGGTGATCGCCTTGGTCTCCACCAGCATGAAACCGGAGCCGAGAAAGAAGAACGGCAGATAACTGCGGTCGATCGGATCGGAAAATCCGATGGTCTTGCGCACGAAGAAGTAGCTGAGGGCCAGGATGATCCCGAGCGCGATCATGTAGGTGAAAGGATAGGCGCGCTCGACCATGTAGAAGAACGGCCAGTCATCGGTCGGGACCGCGGACTCCGGATAGGGTTGCGAGAACTGCTCGGAGACGTCGGTAAAGCCGATCGCGGCAAAGGCGCTGGCGTTCGGCATCGTCACTGCGCCGCCCTTCCTGACGATGAAGGCAGTGGTGTTCGAATAGTCATAGAGCACCCGCACCGCCAGCGGCTTGCCGGCGCCGGGCAGTTCCCGCAGTATCTTGGATAGTTTGAAGCCGAGGGCGTCGTTGACCAGCGTGAACGAGATCGAGAGCACGCCATCGGGCTTCAGCAGCCTGAAGGCCTCGGCGATCCCCTCGCGGGTGTAGACGTAGGAATCGACCCGCAGGTTGGAGGCATGGCTGAGCGCGGTATGCGAATCCAGCACGCCGTAGACGATCAGGTCGTACTTCTGGTCGGCGGTGCGGAAGAAATTGCGGGCATCGTTGATCGACAGGTTGACGCGCGGGTCGTCGTACGGCCGTTCCGGATGATACTTCCTGCCGAGAAAGGCGATGGCGGGATCGATCTCGATCGCATCTACATGCGACGCGCCCAACCGCAGCGCGGTGGCCACGTCATTGCCGCTGCCGGAGCCGACGATGGCGACGCGCTCCGGCGGCTTCTTGAAATTGTAGGGGAATTCGTAATAGGCGCGGACATAGCGATCCGCGTCGCTTTCCTGCCCGCGCTTGCTGTCGGCGAAATTGTAGACTTTCTGGTAGTAGCTGCCGCCCGACAGGATCTGCATCAATCCCTCGGCGGTGGCGGTGCGCTCCAGCAACTGGTACGGCGAGTAAATCCGCTGCGTCTCCGGCTGCACCGGCCAGGCCAGGATCGCCAGCAGGGCGCAGAAGCTGGCGATGCCCGCCGGCAGGAAGCCGTCGCGCGGCAGCACGAACAGCAGCATCATGCCGCCGACCACGGCGAACCAGATCACCGGCGGCAGCCAGTACAGGCTCATCACGAACAGCGCGACGACGCCCAGAATGCTGCCGATCAGATTGAGGCCATAGGCTTTCAGCGAATTGGAGCTGTGCAGCAATTTGCCGCAAAGCTGGCCGAGCGGATAGCAGATGCATGCGCACAGGATGAAGCTCGCCCCGAGCAGAAAATAGACCGGAAGATCGAATGCGGAGAGCCAGCCGATCGAGAAGATCAGGTGTCCGCCGCCGGTATCGTAACGCAGCAGCGTGATGACGCCGACGAACAGCGCCAGCATGGGCAACACCAGTGCGGGCGCGCAGCGTTGCTTTTCCGCGACCGCGTAGCCGGCGCCGAGGCCGAGGAAGCAGGCCAGCATGGTGAAGTTCTTGTAGAAGGCGAACACCGGAAATACCGATGCGAGCCAGCGGATCAGTACCAGTTCGAGGAGCAGGCTGAGCATCGTCACCAGCACGATCGCCCTGATCTTGGTCCGGGTATCCAGGTTGGCGTAGTCGGATTCGAACACCGCCCCCATCAGCCTGACCTGCCGCTCCAGCGGTTCGGCCAGCCACCCCCAGCAGAACAGCGCTGCCAGCATAAATCCGAACGCGATCCGCACAAGGCTGGCGGCCAACTCCGCCGCACCGACGTCCGGGCGCATCATCAGGGTGTAAATCGCAATCGCCGTGTAGACGAACACCAATCCGCCGAGCGACAGGCAGAAGATGCGAACCAGGCTGCGATTGGGATTGTGAGCGGTGCTTTTCATGACCGGACCGGGGCGTTGGAAACGGTGCGCTCCCGCATCGGACGGAGGATCGAGCGTGCGTCGAGGCGAAACTCTAGGCAGCTTCGCTTAAGAGGCTGTTACCGCAAGTCGTGAAACGGCCAGCCTTCTGTCCGATATTCATGCCGGATTGACCCGCTGGCACGCTCATGCGCCGCCGGCCGTATTGAACCGCGAAAGGTCGCAATCGGGCTCGGCATACTGCGTCCGGCGCAGCCCCTCGCGGTCTGTCACCACGACCGGCCGGCAACGCGCCTGCCAGGCCGCGCGGGCTTCCGCCTCGGCCTTCTGCTGCTCCGGCGTGAGCGGCGGAGCCAGGCGAACGACACCGCCGCCATTGACACCAAAATCGGTCGACTGGCTGGGGGTGAGCGGACGTCCGTTGCGGATGGCGTCTGCCTTGGCTCTTGCGGCAGCCGCCGCCGCTTTCGAAGCCGCCGCGGCGGAGGCCGCATTGCCATGGTCCATCGCAAAGGATGGCGCCGGGGACGATGACGCAGGAGCCGGTGAAGATGCCGGCGCAGTCGCGGCCTCCTGCGCCGATGCGGTCGAGAGGCCGGCAACAATCAGCAGCAAGACAGCTGGAACGATACGCATGTTGCGGCCCCGAAAGAGAGTTGTATCGGGGCCATTGTTACGTGGGGAAGGTTGAAGGCCGGTAAAGCCGATGCGCCGGATTTGAGCTATATGGGATGGGCCCAACGTCCGCCCGTGTTGTGGGCGGACGCCGTGCTCGCGCCTCAGGCCTTGTCCGGCCCGACCCGTACCAGTTGCTTGCCGAAATTGGCGCCCTTCAGCAGGCCCATGAAGGCGGCGGGCGCGCTGTCGAGTCCTTCGGTGACGAATTCCTTGTGCTTGACCTTGCCGTCGCGCACCCACTGCGACATGTCGCGCAGGAAGTCGCCGTGACGCGCGGCGAAATCGCTGACGATGAAGCCGCGGATGGTCAGGCGCTTGGTCAGCACCGCGCGCATCATCTTGCCGGCCCATTTCGGCGACGTCTCGCCGAAATTATTGTATTCGGCGATCAGGCCGCAGACCGGCATGCGCGCGAACGCATTGAGCAGCGGGAATACGGCTTCGAACACCGCGCCGCCGACATTCTCGAAATAGACGTCGATGCCCTTGGGGCAGGCTTCCTTCAGCTTCGCAGCCAGATCGGGATCGCGGTGATCGAGGCAATCATCGAAACCGAGCTCTTTTTTGACATAGTCGCACTTGTCCTTGCCGCCGGCGATCCCGATCGCGCGCGCCCCCTTGATCTTCGCGATCTGCCCGACCGCCGAGCCGACCGCGCCGGAGGCGGCGGCCACCACCACCGTTTCGCCGGGCTGCGGCTTGCCGATATCGAGCAAGCCCGTATAGGCGGTCATGCCGGGCATGCCGAGCACGCCCACCGCGGTCGAGATCGAGCCGAGTTTCGGGTCGATCTTGTTCAGCCCCTTGCCGTCGGACAGCGCATGGGTCTGCCAGCCGGCGCGCGACAGCACGATGTCACCCTTGGCGAAAGCGGGATTGTTCGAGGCGATCACTTCGCTCACGGTGCCGCCCTCCATCACGCCCCCGATCGGCACCGGCGCCGCATAGGACGGGCCATCGCTCATGCGGCCGCGCATATAGGGATCGAGCGACAGCCAGATGGTGCGCAGCAACACCTCTCCGGCGGCCGGTGTCGGGATCGCGCACTCCTCGATGCGGAAGTCCGACGCCTTGGGTTCGCCGGCCGGGCGGGAGACGAGAACGACGCGTTTGGCGGATTGGGACATGGTTGTGCTTTCCTCTGATTTTTTGGTTCGTCATTCCGGGATGGTCCGATCGACCAGGCCCGGAATCTCGAGATTCCGGGTTCGATGCTTCGCATCGCCCCGGAATGACGTTTGAAGTTCCGAGTATAGTTCTCAGGCCGTGATCTTCGCCAGCGCCGCGTCGAATGCCGCCGCGGCACTCGGCAGATCCTTGAAGGCCAGGCCGCCGTCGGCGGACTGCTTTTGCGCCTCAGTCGCAGTCGGACGAATTTCCGCCACCGGTTTGGCGCCATCGAGCAAGGCCTGCGGGGCGATGACGTGAAACTCATGCGCTTCGATCGGCTGGTCCTTGAGCAGGAAGACGCTGAGCGACACGATGTCCTTGCCGCGGCGGTAGGAAATATAGCGGTCGATCGCGACCGAACCGTCGCGCTGCATGCCGCCGAGCTTGGCGTAACCCTTGGCATCCAGCAGCTTGTGCGACTTGAAGCCCTTGACGCCGACCGATTGGGCCTTCGCAGTCTCTTCCGACAAATCGTACTTCTCGGCCATCTCCTTGCCGACCACGGCAAGCTGCCCGGACATGTCGTGCTCGAATTCCTTCAATTCGGTGCGCGGCTTCGAGGCCTTGCGGGGCTTCAACGCATCGCGCTTTTCCATCTCGGCCTTGCACTGCGCGATGACCTCGGCGACGGATTTGCGTTCCGCGTTGACCAGCAGATTCTTCAGATCCTGATCTGAAAGCGCGGCAATCCTGTCATCGGACCAATCGACCATAGTGACCAACTTCTTTTCTGACTTATGTTGAGATGAATTTCAGGGAAACACTGCGATCCCGAGCCAGGATCCAGCGCCTGGAACCAGAAACTGAAGATCCGGGCAGCGCGGATATCGGCAGCCCGCACCGTATCGCGTTTCGCCTGATTTGTGGTGGTCTATTTGGACCCTGACAACTAGACCCCGCCGGGATAATTCGGGCTTTCGCGGGTGATGGTGACGTCGTGGACGTGGCTTTCGCGCAGGCCCGCCCCGGTGATCCGGACGAATTGCGCCTTCTCGTGGAACTCGGCGAGGTTTCGCGCGCCGACATATCCCATCGCCGCACGCAGGCCGCCGGCGAGTTGGTGCATGACGTTGCCGACCGGGCCCTTGTAAGGCACTTGGCCCTCGATGCCCTCGGGCACCAGCTTGAGCGTGTCCTTGATGTCCTGCTGGAAGTAGCGGTCGGCGGAACCGCGCGCCATGGCGCCCACCGAACCCATGCCGCGATAGGCCTTGTAGGAGCGGCCCTGCCACAGAAACACTTCGCCCGGGGTCTCGTCGGTGCCGGCCAGCAGCGAACCGACCATCGCGATGTCGGCGCCGGCAGCCAGCGCCTTGGCGAGGTCGCCGGAATACTTGATGCCGCCATCGGCGATCACGGGCACGTTGGCTTTCTTGGCGGCCTCGACCGCATCCATGATCGCGGTCAGTTGCGGCACGCCGACGCCGGCGACGATCCGGGTGGTGCAAATCGAACCCGGACCGATGCCGACCTTGATGGCGTCGGCGCCGGCATCGATCAGCGCCTGCGCGCCCTCCATGGTGGCGATGTTGCCGGCGATCACCTGCACGGCATTGGAGAGCCGCTTGATGCGGTCGACCGCCTCCAGCACCCGCGAGGAATGACCGTGCGCGGTGTCCACCACGATGATGTCGACCCCGGCCTCAATCAGGCGCTCGGTGCGCTCGAAGCCGCCCTCGCCGACCGTGGTCGCGGCGGCGACACGCAAGCGGCCCTGCGCGTCCTTGCAGGCCAGGGGATGCGCGACCGCCTTTTCCATGTCCTTGACGGTGATCAGGCCGACGCAGCGATACTGGTCGTCGACCACCAGCAGCTTTTCGATGCGATGCTGGTGCAGCATCCGCTTCGCCTCGTCCTGGCTGACGCCCTCGCGCACCGTCACGAGGTTTTCGTGCGTCATCAACTCCGAGATCTTCTGGCGCGGGTCGGTGGCAAAGCGCACGTCGCGGTTGGTGAGAATGCCGACCAGTTTTCCGGGCACGCCCTTGGCCGCGCCGGTGACCACGGGAATGCCGGAGAAGCCGTGGTCGGTCATCAGCGCCAGCGCGTCCGACAGCATCGCGTCGGGGCCGATGGTCAACGGATTGACCACCATGCCGGATTCGTACTTCTTGACCTGCCGCACCTGGGCGGCCTGGCCGTCGACGTCGAAATTGCGGTGGATTACCCCGATGCCGCCGGCCTGCGCCATGGCGATCGCCATCCTCGCTTCGGTGACAGTGTCCATCGCCGAGGCAATGATCGGAATATTGAGCGGGATTGAGCGGGTGACGTGGGAGCGGATATCGGCCTCGGAGGGCAGGATGTCCGAAAGGCCCGGTTTCAGGAGCACATCGTCGAACGTATAGGCTTCGCGAATCCCCTGAAGTCCCTTTACCAGCGCCATTTACCAACTCCTTCGGCGGCCCGTTCGCCGCGATACGACCTATGGGATGAGCAGGACCTGCGCCGACGCCAAGGCGTCACCGTCGAATCGAAGCCCATCGGTAGGGTTGGCGGTGGTCGATAGCATGGCGGAGCGCCGAATCAAAGCGTTTGCCAGCCATGCACAGGCTTTTGTGAACGGTAGCCGGGGGCCCTGCTTCCTAGCGCGGATAGCCCGGTGGCGGGCCATGCTGGCGGATCGCCTCCACCACCTCCCGGTGCCGGCGATCCTCGCGCTTGGTGTGAACCGCGATCAGCGCGTGCGCTGACGGCACCAGCAGCAGGATGGGGAAAATCAACCCGAAAATCACGCAAAGCACGATCAGGACGAGGTTGAATATCGCCGAGAATGGCTGCCCGTTCAGCAGCAATCCGAGCGGCGGCAGCAGGGCGGCGAGGACATAGATCATCGTCGGATCTCCGGCGGCCATGCCGCGCAGTGAACATTGTCAGGATTTAGGTGGTTTTGCGGGCTCCGCAATAGCCCCGCATCCGCCGCGATGTTACAGCCGGTCTGCCTCCCCCGCTCTCCATCGATCCCCGGTTCCGATGACCAAAGAACGCCTGATCCCGCTCATCGTGGCCGCGGCCCTGTTCATGGAGAACATGGATTCGACGGTGATTGCGACCTCGCTGCCGGCGATCGCGGCGGATATCGGCACCAGTCCGCTGACGCTGAAGCTCGCCATTACCTCCTATCTCCTGTCGCTCGCGGTATTTATTCCGGCGAGCGGATGGACCGCCGATCGCTTCGGCGCCCGCACGGTATTTTCGGCGGCGATCGCCGTGTTCATGGTGGGGTCGATTGGCTGCGCGCTGTCCACTTCCGTCACCGATTTCGTCATTGCGCGCATCCTGCAGGGCATCGGCGGTGCCATGATGACCCCGGTGGGACGGCTGGTGCTGCTGCGCTCGATCGACAAGAGCCAACTGGTGAACGCCATGGCCTGGGTCACGGTACCGGCGCTGATCGGGCCGGTGATCGGCCCGCCGCTCGGCGGCTTCATCACGACCTATTTTTCCTGGCACTGGATTTTCCTGATCAACATTCCGATCGGCCTGCTCGGCATCTTCATGGCGCAGCGCTACATCGACCCGATCCGCAGCGAGACACCCGAGCGCTTCGATCTCTACGGGCTGCTGCTGGCGGGGTTGGGGCTCGGCGGCATCGCATTCGGACTGTCGGTGGCGGGGCTCAATCTGCTGCCGTGGACCGTCGTGGCAGCGCTGATCGGAATCGGCACGGTTTCGATGACGCTCTACGTGATCCATGCCAGGCGGACCCAGTCGCCGGTGCTGGACTTTTCGTTGATGCGGCTGCCGACACTGCGCGCAAGCATCCTCGGCGGTTTCCTGTTTCGCCTCGGCATCGGCGCGCTGCCGTTCCTGCTGCCGCTTTTGATGCAGATCGGCTTCGGCCTGTCGCCGTTCCACTCGGGACTGGTGACGTTCGCCTCGGCGGTCGGCGCCATGGGCATGAAGACGCTGGCGGCACGCATCATCCGCACCTTCGGTTTTCGCAACATCATGGTCGTCAACGCGATCGTGAGTTCGGTTTTTCTCGCCGCCTGCGCGCTGTTCACGGTGGCGACGCCGCTGCTCCTGATCGTGATCATCCTTCTGGTCGGCGGCTTCTTCCGCTCGCTGCAGTTCACCGCGATCAACACCGTGGCCTATGCCGAGGTCGAGCCGGCGCAGATGAGCCGCGCCACCACTTTGGTCAGCGTCAACCAGCAACTGGCGATTTCTGCCGGTGTCGCGGTCGGCGCGTTTGCTGTTGAATCCTCAATGCTGATGCGCCATGTGACCGAACTGAGCGCGGTCGATTTCGCGCCAGCCTTTATCGTGGTCGCGGTCTTCTCGGCGATTTCGGCTTACTTCTTCTGGCAAATGCCTGACGATGCCGGGCACGAGATCTCCGGCCGCAGCGCGGTCGAAATCTCCAGCCGCAAGAGCGCCGCGAAGGCAGCGGCAAAAGCCGGCAGCGAAACCACGGAAGACGCCCGGGATCAGCGGCTGGGGTGAATTGCAACAAGGGAGGATGCCGTGCGGACGCCAGAACGGATCGTTGCCGCCGCATTCGCGCTCGCGGCGGGCGCTGGGGCAAGGTAATCGGGGCCGGCTCGATGAACATGGATTGATTTGACGAGAGTTTTAGCAAACCCCCTGCCATCCCCTTAAGCCCCGGCAACGAGATTTGCTGCCGCTCAGGGAGGTTTCATGATCGACGAAAAAGTAAGGGTCAAATGCACCAAATGCTCGCAGGTGTTCCGGGAGCGCGCGCAAAAACTCCGCGACGGCTTTCAAACCAACTGCCAGCACTGCAACCGCCTGATTACATTCGATGCCGGTTCGGAAGACAAAAACATCCGGCGCGCCCTGACGAGCGCCAGGGAAGTGCGGATGGCGCTGGAAGCGCGGCCGAAGGAAAGTCCGGGGCAGGCCCAAGGCTGATGGCCCGTTCTCGGCTGCCCTTGCTGCGCCGATCCGCTCCTGCGTCGCGCCGTCAGGCTTGCGGCTTGCCCTGCACGCCCCGAAATCCCATCGCCAGCACGTAGCGCTCCGAGGAATCCTTGCGGCTCGAGGCCGGCTTGACGTGCTTGACGGTGGCGAAATCGTGCTTGAGCTGCGTCATCAGCGTCGCATCGGCGCCGCTCTGAAACACTTTTGCCACGAATGTCCCGCCGGGCTTGAGCACGTCGGCGGCAAAGGCGGCGGCGCTTTCGACCAGGCCGATGATGCGCAACTGATCGGTCTTGCGATGGCCGGTGGTGTTGGCGGCCATGTCGGACAGCACCACGTCGGCGCGGCCTCCCATCATCGCAAGCAATTTGTCGGGCGCGTCCTCCTTGAGAAAATCGAGTTGCGCGAAGCTGACGCCGGGTATTTCCGGCATCTCCAGGAGGTCGATCGCGACCACCTTGCCTTTGTTGTCGGCTGCGCCGACCCGCTTGGCCGCGATCTGGCTCCAGCCGCCCGGCGCCGCGCCGAGATCGACCACTGTGATGCCGGATTTGAGGAAATGGTACTTGTCGTCGATCTCGAGCAGCTTGTAGGCCGCGCGCGAGCGCAGGCCGTCCCGCTTGGCCTGCGCCACATAGGGATCGTTGAGCTGCCGCTCCAGCCAGAGTTTCGAGGACAGTTTCAGCCTGCCTGCGCTCTTGACGGTAACCCGTAGCCGTCCGGTTGTGTCTTTTGCCATGATCGAGGCTCTAGCACATCGACAACGGGCGCGCCTATCGGCTTCCGCTCAGGGCGCCGTCCGCACGCATCATTTCGACCAGCATGCCCTCGCGCAGGCCGCGATCGGCGACCCGCAACCGCGGCAGCGGGAACGCGCTGCGGATGGCATCGAGGATGGCGCAGCCTGCCAGTACCAGGTCGGCGCGCTCGATGCTGATGCAATGATTGCCGGCGCGTTCCTGATAGGTCATGCACAGCAGCCGCGCGACGGTCGCTGTGAGATCGGCATCGCTCATCCAGACGCCGTCGATCCGGCGGCGATCATATCTCGGCAGATTGAGATGGACCCCGGCCAGCGTCGTCACCGTGCCCGAGGTACCGAGCAGATGCATGCCGCCGAGGTCGGCGCCGTGTTCGGCCGCGAACGGGGCAATGTGCTGCGCAACCTCGGCGACCATGGCGGCGTAGGACTGCGGCGTGACGTCCTTGCCGCCGAAAGCTTCGGCCAGCGAGACCACGCCGAGCGGAATCGACATCCATGCCTTGATGCGCGGAACCGCATTTTCCTGCTCCGGATCGCGTTCGATCCGAACCAGTTCCGTCGACCCGCCGCCGATGTCGAACAGGATTGCGCCCCTGCCCTTGGGATCCAGCAATGGCGAACAGCCGGTCACCGCCAGCGCGGCTTCGGTCTCGCGGTCGATCACCTCGAGCCGGATGCCGGTCTCCGCCGCCACCCTGTCCATGAAACCGTCGGCATTCGACGCCGCGCGGCAGGCTTCGGTGGCGATCAGCCGCAGGCGCTTGGCCTTCCTGGACTGGATCTTGTCCCGGCAAATGCTCAAGGCCGCGATGGCGCGGTCGATCGCAGCGTCGCTGATGCAGCCGGTCGCCGAGATTCCTTCCCCGAGCCGGATGATCCGCGAGAACGAGTCGACCACGCGAAAGCTGTCGCCGGTCGGACAGGCGATCAACAGGCGGCAATTGTTGGTGCCGAGGTCCAGCGCGGCATAGACGCCGGTTACTGCCGCCGGCGAACGGCCGGCGCCGGGCACGCCGCCGCTATGGGGCGGACCTTGGCCGTCTCCGCGCAGCCCAATGCCGTCGCGAAGCCGCGTGTCTTCGTTCATTCAAAATGTCTTTCCGCAGCCCTCGGGGGCCGACGTGGAATTTCTGTTCACGGAAACTTTAGCAGCGCCGGACAGCCGCGCAACAGCCGTTCACATGCCACCATGCCCAATCAGTCGTTGTCGTTCCGATATCGGTGCGTTATCTCAGGGAAACCACGATAATCGCGCAAAACCAGGCATTTCAGGTAATTTTCAATGCAAGATCAACCGCCCTCAATCGCTTTGGAAAACGCTATCGCACTGCAAAAATACGGTGTCGGGCAGCCGGTCCGCCGCAAAGAGGACGATACGCTGGTGCGCGGCAAGGGCAAGTACACCGACGATTTCAGCCTGCCCGGCCAGGCCTATGCCTGGATCGTGCGTTCCAGCCACGCCCACGGCATCATCCGCGGCATCGACACCAAAGCCGCCAAGGCGATGCCGGGCGTGCTCGGCGTGTGGACCGGAGCCGATCTCGTGACCGCCGGTTACGGCCCCTTCACCTGCGGCCTGCCGCTGAAGAGCCGCGACGGCACCCCGCTGATGCAGACCAACCGCGCCGCGCTGATGACCGACAGGGTGCGCTATGTCGGCGATCCCGTGGCGTTCGTGGTGGCGACGACGCTGGCACAGGCACGCGAGGCCGGCGAAGCCATCGAACTCGATATCGAGCCGCTTCCCGCCGTCACCGATGCCGCCGAAGCCGCCCGACCCGGCGCGCCGCAGCTTTACGATCACATCCCCAACAACGTCGCACTCGACTACCACTATGGCGACACCGCCAAGATCGACGCAGCTTTTGCGGCGGCGGCGCATGTGACAAAACTCGACATCGTCAACACGCGCGTCGCGGTGGTGTCGATGGAGCCGCGCGTGGCCCTGGCGGCCTACGACAGAACCAGCGGGCGCTACACGCTGCAGGTGCCCACCCAGGGCGTCTCGGGCAACAAGGTGACGCTGGCGAAGATCCTCAACGTGCCGAACGACAAGGTCCGCATCCTCACCGCCAATGTCGGCGGCTCGTTCGGAATGAAGAACGTCAGTTACCCCGAATATATCTGCATCCTGCACGCGGCGAAGGCGCTCGGTCGCCCGGTGAAATGGACCGATGAGCGCTCCACCAGTTTTCTCTCCGACAGCCATGGCCGCGCGCAGCTGATGCATGCCGAACTGGCGCTCGATGCCGAGGGCAGGTTTCTCGCCGTTCGCCTCCAGGGCTACGGCAACCTCGGCGCCTACATCACCGGCGTGGCGCCAGGTCCGCTGTCGCTCAACACGGGCAAGAACCTCGCCAGCGTCTACCGCACGCCGCTGCTCGGCGTCGACATCAAGACGGTACTGACCAACACTACGCTGATGGGCGCCTATCGCGGCGCCGGACGCCCCGAAGCCAATTACTACATGGAGCGCCTGATCGATCGCGCCGCCGGCGAGATGGGCATCAACCCGCTGACCTTGCGCAAGCGCAACTTCATCAAGCCGGCGCAATTGCCGTTCGCCGCCGCCTCCGGCGTCACCTATGACAGCGGCGATTTCCAGGGCGTCTTCAACAAGGCGCTGGAGATGTCGGATCATGCCAATTTCCCCAAACGCCGGAAGGAAAGCCGCAAGGCCGGCAGACTGCGTGGCATCGCGGTCGGCTCCTATCTTGAGGTCACGGCACCGCCGAGCGGCGAGCTCGGCAAGATCACGTTCGAGCCGGATGGCTCGGTGAAACTCACCACCGGCACTTTGGATTACGGCCAGGGTCACGCCACGCCGTTTGCCCAGGTGCTGTCGGCGCAACTCGGCGTCCCCTTCGAGAAGATCACGCTCGAACAGAGCGACAGCGACCTCGTCCGCTTCGGCAACGGCACCGGCGGTTCCCGCTCGATTACCGCGACGGGCGCGGCGATCGTCGAGTCTGCGGCGCTGGTGGTTGCAAAAGGCAAGCAGGCGGCGGCGCATCTTTTGGAAGCCGCCGAAAGCGACATCGAGTTCGGAGGCGGCCGCTTCACCATCGCCGGCACCGACCGTTCGATCGGCATCATGGAACTGGCGCAGCGCCTGCGCGAAGGCAAGGTACCCGAGGGCGTGCCGGATACGCTCGACGTCGATCACGCCACCAAGGATACTCCGTCGACCTTCCCCAATGGCTGCCATGTCGCGGAAGTCGAGATCGATCCAGAAACCGGTGTGTTGCGGATCGTGCGCTATACCGGCATCAGCGACTTCGGCACCATCGTCAATCCGATGATCGTCGCAGGCCAGTTGCATGGCGGGGTCGCGCAAGGCATCGGCCAGGCACTGATGGAGGAAGTCAGCTACGACGAGAGCGGCCAGCCGATCACGGGATCCTTCATGGATTACGCACTGCCGCGCGCGGAAGACATTCCACCCATGGTGGTCGGCGATCATCCCTCGCCGGCGAAGTCCAACCCGCTCGGCACCAAGGGCTGCGGCGAAGCCGGTTGCGCCGGCGCCCTGGTTGTGATCGTCAACGCGGCGCTCGACGCGCTGTCCGACTATGGCGTCACGCAGATCGACATGCCGCTGACATCGGAGCGGGTGTGGCGGGCAATTCAGGATGCGAAGCAAAAGGCGGCGTGAGTGTTTGCGTTAAAGATTGAGCCGCGCTGCTCAACACACCCACAACTGTCGTCGCCTGCTTGACCGGGCGACCCAGTACTCCGAGACGTCTGTAATAGAGCCGTGAAGCCGCGGCGTACTGGATCCCCCGCCTTCGCGGGGGACGACGACTGAGGGCGTTGCGGGCGATGTGCCCCTCGGTCTTGCAAGCGGAGCGAACGACGTGCAGTCAACCATCATCGACGACCTTCGCGCCGCGTTCGATCCGGCGGCGGTGCTGACCGGCAGCGACATCGGCGCCCGCTATCACACCGACATGGCCGGCGTCGCGGTCGCGCCGCCGCTCGCGGTGGTGCGGCCACGCACCACGGAAGAGGTCTCGCAATTTCTGAGAATATGCCATCAGGCCCGCGTCCCGGTCACGACCCAGGGCGGCATGACCGGGCTGGTACGCGCCACGATGCCGGCGCCGGGCGAAATCGTGCTGTCGACCGAGCGCATGAACGCAATAGAGGAGGTCGACACCGGCGGCGGAGTCGTCATCACCCAGACCGGGGTGCCGTTGCAGCGGCTGCAGGAGCGGGTCGAACAGGATGGCTTCATGTTTCCGCTCGATCTCGGCGCGCGCGGCAGTTGCACCATCGGTGGCAACATCTCCACCAATGCCGGCGGCAACCGGGTGATCCGCTACGGCATGACCCGCGATCTCGTGCTCGGGCTCGAAGCCGTGCTGGCGGACGGAACCATCCTCAAGGGGGTGCGCAAATACATCAAGAACAACACCGGCATCGACCTCAAGCAATTGTTCGTCGGAACCGAGGGGACGCTCGGCGTGGTCACCCGCGCCGCACTGCGGATTTTCCCGGCGCCGGCGGAGCAGCAGGTGGCGTTGTGCGCGCTGCCGAGCTTCGACATGGTCCGTGACTTGCTCACGCTGACGCGCACGCGGCTTGGCGGAGACCTCACCGCGTTCGAGGTGATGTGGAACAATTATTATCGCCTCACCACCGAATTCGTGAAAGGCGTCGCCGCGCCGCTCGCGACCAACTATCCGTTCTACGTCCTGCTGGAATCGTCAGGCAGCGACGCCGAGCGGATCCGCGGCGACCTCGAGAAATTGCTCGAGCAGGCGCTGGAGGACGGGATCATCCTCGATGCCACGATTGCAAGCTCCGGAGCGTCGGCCGCGGCGATCTGGCGGATTCGCGACTCCTCGGTCGAACTCGGCCGCGCCACCGGCCCCGGTGTCGGTTTCGATATCAGCCTTGCCATCGACGCCATGGAAGCGTTCGCGATCGCCATCGACAAGGGCATGAAGACGATTCACCCGGATGCCTACGCGATCGTGTTTGGCCATGCCGGCGACGGCAATCTGCACATCAGCGCAAAATACCCGCCGCCGGCCGACAAATACGACGAGGTGTCGAAGCTGGTGTACAGCATCACCGGCGATTTCGGCGGCTCGATCTCGGCCGAGCACGGCATCGGCATGCTGAAGCGGCCCTATCTCCGGCTGAGCCGCACCGCGGATGAGATCGAAACCATGCGCACCCTGAAGCGCGCGCTCGACCCGCATCAGATTCTGAATCCCGGGCGCATCTTCACGATGTGAGCCGCTTCAGCGCCCGCTCCAGCAACTCCAGCCGGTCCTGTCCCCAAAAGATCTCGCCCGACGGCAGCACGTAGCTCGGCGCGCCGAACACGCCCGCCGCCACCGCCTCCCGCGTGTATTGCTCATGCAACGCATCGAGTTCCGCGTCGGAAGGACCTCCGGCGCGCAACGCGGCGGCGTCGAGACCGGCCCGTCGGGCAGCCGATGCAACGTGATCCGGATCGGCGAGCGTTTCCTCGCGTTCCCACACCGCGCGCCCGAGTTCCTCCGACAGTTTGAGCGTATCTTTGCCCTGCAGCTTGGCAGCGATCAGCAGCCGCGTCCCCACGCCGTCATCGCAGGGAAAGTATTTTGGCTCGAGGATCAGCGGAACATCCCGCACCTCGCGCCAGCGCTTCAACTCCATCATCCGGTAAGCGCGCCGCTGCGGCGAACGCTTCGGTAGCGGCAACCCGCCGGTCTGCTCGAAAATCGGTCCGAACTTGCAAGGCTTGATGTTGACGGTCACCTTGTGGCGCCTGACGATCTCTTCGAACGGCGCGCAACCGAGATAGGTCCAGGGCGAAGTCAGGGCCATATAATAATCGACGGTGATGGTCATCGTATGAATTCCTCAATGGGTCTTGTGTAGAAACGTTCGAGCCGCTCCAGCATTCTCACTCGTCATCCCCCGCGAAGGCGGGGGAACCAGTATCCCAGAGACGCCAGCGATGGGACCGAGAAGCCGCAGTGTACTGGGTCCCCCGCTTTCGCGGAGGACGACTACTGAAGGTGTTTGGACGCCACCCTAAGCCGCGGCCTGCTCGCGCGGCTGGTAGATCGCGATGTGATGGCAGTGCGCCAGCGGCGTGGTACCGTTGGCCACCACCAGGGCGTCGAGTTCGACGAAGCGGTGGCCCTTCTTGTCGTAATTGCCGGTGACCTTCGCACGCGCGGTCAATTCATCGCCGATACCGGCCGCCGACAGAAGCTGCATCCTTGTGCCGACATGTATCCAGGGACCCATGATGGCGTTGTCGACCAGCACCTTGTTCATGACCCGCGGCAACAGGCCGGGATGGCCCAACCCCTCCCGGGTATAGATCGCGTCGGTTTCGCGAATATCCGCCAGGTACTCCTTGGCCGCATCGGCCGCCCAGGTGCGCGGCACGGCACCGAGCCATTTTCCTGACGCATAGGACGTCGCATCCACCGGCCTGCGCTCGGCTACTGCCGCGACCTCGACGAAGTCGGCAAGGGAAAATGCCGGCGCTGCCGCTGGCAGCGATGCCGTGCCAGTCGCGCAGAGCGCTCCACGGCTCCTGACCTCGATCGAAAGCACGCCATTGCTTTCCTCAGCCGTGACATCGGCCAGTTCGCCGTCATAGACCGGCTTGGTAAAACGGGCCTCGATCAATCCTCGTTCAAGAAAGGCCCGGCCCCATTTTGCGACCGGCAGATGCATCATGTAGGCCATGACGTCCACGCCCGGCACCAGCCCGCCGTCAAAGCCGTAACGCTTCGCTACCGTATCGTCGTGCATCTTGTTCTCGGAATGTTTTGACGTGTTGTAGGCCGAGACCCGGTACGGCTGGATACGGCTTGTCATGCCTGTTTCCCCTTATTCTGGTTGGCGTTTCTGGCACGATGGTACGCGAAGAAAAGGCCGTGGCAAGCGGGTTTCGGCCCGCTTTTGCTCGCATTTCCCCTGACGATGGAGTACCACGCGCATTCGAAGGGAGCGCCGCGGCGTTCCCCGCCAAAATCCCAACCGATGACACCCGTTTTGAACCCCACCACCCGCATCTATGTCGACGCCGACGCCTGTCCGGTCAAAGACGAAATCTACCGCGTTGCCATCAGGCATGGCCTGCCCGTCAGCGTGGTCGCCGGCAATTTCATCCGGGTGCCTTCAGATCCCCTGATCGAGCGGATCGCAGCGGGTTCCGGGATGGATGCCGCCGACGACTGGATTGCGGAACGCGCCGGAAAGGGCGATATCGTCATTACCTCCGATATCCCGCTGGCGAGCCGCTGCGTTAAGGCAGGCGCCGAGGTGATCGCGCCGAACGGCAAGCCGTTTTCGGAACAATCGATCGGGATGACGCTGGCGGTCCGCAACCTGATGACCGATCTGCGGTCGTCAGGCGAAGTCACCGGCGGCCCCAGGGGATTCGCACCGCGCGACCGCTCGGCGTTCCTCTCGGCGCTCGACCAGACCATCAGGCGCATCCAGCGCCAGCGCGCGGATCACATCGCGCAGAACCAGAATTGAATTGAGAAAAGATGGCGCCTCCCCTGATCCAGTTGAAAGACATCAAGCTGACTTTCGGCGGCACGCCGCTGTTGTCCGGCGTGGAACTATCGGTCTCCGCGGGCGAGCGCGTCTGCCTGATCGGCCGCAACGGTTCCGGCAAATCGACCCTGCTGAAGATCGCCGCAGGGCTCGTGGAGTGCGACAGCGGCAGCCGTTTCGTGCAGCCCGGCGCCACCGTGCGCTATCTGCCGCAGGAACCGGATTTTTCGGGATTTGGCACCACGCTGGCCTATGTCGAGGACGGCCTCGGGCCCGGCGACGACCACTACCAGGCGCGTTACGTGCTGGAGCAGCTCGGGCTGCACGGCGACGAGGACCCCGCGCACATCTCCGGCGGCGAGGCTCGCCGCACCGCGCTGGCGCGGGTGCTGGCGCCATCGCCCGACATCCTGCTGCTGGACGAGCCGACCAACCATCTCGACCTCACCACCATCGAATGGCTGGAAGGCGAACTCGCCAGCCGCCGCTCGGCGCTGGTCATCATCAGCCATGACCGCCGCTTCATGTCCAACCTGTCGCGCGCCACCGCCTGGCTCGATCGCGGCCAGATCAAGCAGATCGACCGCGGCTTCAGCGCCTTCGAGTCCTGGCGCGACGAAACTCTGGCCGAGGAGGAGCGCGACCAGCACAAGCTCGACCGCAAGATCGTCAACGAGGAGCACTGGCTGCGCTACGGCGTCTCCGGCCGCCGCAAGCGCAACGTCAAGCGGCTCGGCAATCTGTTCGCGCTGCGCGAGCAACGCCGCGACTATCGCGGCGCCGCCGGCAACGCCAATCTGGCCGCATCCGAAGCCGACAAGTCCGGCAAGCTGATCATCGAGGCCAAGGGCATCGGCCGGACCTATGGCGAGCGCAAGATCGTCGATGACTTCTCGATCCGGGTGCAGCGCGGCGACCGCATCGGCATCGTCGGGCCGAACGGCGCCGGCAAGACCACGCTGATCGAGATGCTGACCGGCGGCGCGGCCCCCGACAGCGGCACCATCCGGTTCGGCGCCAACATCGAAATGGCGACGCTGGACCAGCACCGAGAAAGCCTTGATCCGAAGTCGACGCTGGCCGACGCCCTCACCGGCGGCGGCAGCGACAATGTGATGGTCGGCGGCAAGCCGAAGCACGTGGTCAGCTACATGAAGGACTTTCTGTTCGCGCAGGAGCAGATGCGCACGCCGCTCGAAGTGCTCTCCGGCGGCGAACGCGGCCGGCTGATGCTGGCGCGCGCGCTGGCGAAGCCCTCCAACCTCCTGGTGCTGGACGAGCCGACCAACGACCTCGATCTCGAAACCCTCGACGTGCTCGAGGAAATGCTCGGCGATTACGAAGGCACCGTGATCCTGATCAGCCATGACCGCGACTTTCTCGACCGCGTCGTGACCTCGGTGATCGCGCCGGAAGGCGACGGCCGCTGGGTCGAATACGCCGGCGGCTATACCGACATGCTGGCGCAGCGCGGCGCCGACCTGAAGCGCGAGGCGGTGAAGGCCGTCGCCGACGAGAAAAAGGAATCGAAGGCCGGCGCGCCTTCGACCGCGGCGAAGCGCAAGCTCAACTTCAAGGACAAGCACGCGCTGGAAACACTGCCGAAGACCATCGCCAACCTGCAGGCGGAGATTGCAAAACAGCAGCGGCATCTTGACGATCCCAATCTTTACAAGAAGGATCGCAAGAAATTCGATCTGTGTTCGGCGGCGCTCTCCGCCGCACAGAAGGAGTTGGAGGCCGCCGAGGACCGATGGCTGGAGCTCGAAGTGATGCGTGAAGAGATCGAGCAGGCCTGACGCCGTCATTGCGAGGAGCGCTTGCGACGAAGCAATCCATTCTTTCTTCCCGCCGTGAGATGGATTGCTTCGCTACGCTCGCAATGACGGATGATACAATTGGAGTTGACGCCGATGACCACGCCCCTCGCCGCCAAAATCGCCCGCGAATATGGCACGCCAGCCGCCGTCATCGACATGGACCGGGTCGAGCACAACATTGCGCGGATCCAGGCTGCCTGCGATGCAGCCGGGGTCGCCAACCGGCCGCATATCAAGACCCACAAGAGCCCGATGCTGGCGAGGATGCAGGCCGCGGCCGGCGCCAAAGGCATCACCTGCCAGAAGATCGGCGAAGCCGAGGTGATGGCGAATGCGGGGATCGACGACATCCTGATCAGCTACAATCTGATCGGTGAGGAGAAGATGGCGCGGCTCGGCGCGCTGCAGGCAAAGGCCCACATGACCGTCGCCGCCGACAATTCGACGGTGATATCAGGCCTGCCGCAGGCGGCCGCCGCCTCCGGTCGGCCGCTCTCGGTGGTTGTGGAATGCGACACCGGGCGCAAGCGCGCCGGCGTCGAAACTCCGGCCGAAGCCGTCGCGCTTGCGCGCGAGATCGCGTCGTCGAAGGGGTTGCTGTTCGCCGGCTTCATGCTCTATCCGACCGAAAGCGGCTGGGCTGAAGCGCAAAAGTTCTACGACGAGGCGCTGGCCGGCCTGCGCGCGCATGGGCTCGATGCCGCGATGGTCTCGACCGGCGGCACTCCGAACCTGAAGAACGTCGGAAAACTCAAAGGCGCCACCGAGCACCGTCCCGGCACTTACATCTATAACGACCGCATGCAGGTCGCCGCCGGCGTCGCCGGCTGGGACGATTGCGCGCTTCACATCTATTCCACCGTGGTTAGCCGCGCCGGCCCCGATCGCGGCATCCTGGATGCCGGATCGAAGACGCTGACATCCGATACCGGCGGCCTCGACGGCCATGGCCTCATTCTCGAACACCCCGAAGCCAGGATCGCGCGCTTTGCCGAAGAGCACGGCTTTCTCGACCTCACCCGCAGCAACACCCGCCCTGTTGTCGGCGACGTCGTGCGCATCGTGCCGAACCATGTCTGCGTGGTCGTCAACATGATGGACGAGGTGGTGATGGTGCGCGGCGACGAGATCATCGGCACGCTGGCCGTGGCGGCGCGGGGAAAGCTGCGGTAGCCGCTATCCGCGGCGCTCCTCGCCATGAGCGCCGAGGTATTTCAACGCCCCCCGCCCCGCCGCTGCACCGGTCGCAAACGACGCCTGCAGCAGATAGCCGCCGGTCGGCGCTTCCCAGTCCAGCATTTCGCCTGCGGCGAACACGCCGGGCAACCGACGAATCATGAAATCGCCGTCGAGTTCATCGAAGGCAATTCCGCCCGCGGTGGAAATCGCGCGCGCGATCGGCGCTACTGCGTTCAATCGAACCGGCACGGCGTTGATCAACTCGGCCAGTTGTTCAGCTGATAGCGACGACAGTGGCACGCCCGATGCGATGGCCGCCTCCTGCAACAGCCCGATGCCGGCCGGCGACAGATGCGCGGCCTTGCGCAACCAGTTCGAAAATGATTGCTTGCCTTTCGGTGCTGACAGCCGCGCCACCAGATCCTTCGTGACCAGATCGGGACGCAACGCCATGCTCAGCGTTGCCTGACCCGCATCCGTGATCGCCTCACGCAGTTCGGCGGACAGTGCATAGATCGCGCCGCCCTCGATACCGGTACGCGTGATCAGCACCTCGCCGCGCGCGCGGTGCGGGCCAAATGACAGGGCAATGCCCTTGAGCGGCTGCCCCTCAAAACGATCGCGAAAAATGTCGGACCAGGCGACAGCGAAGCTGCAATTCGCTGGCCGCAACGGCGAGATCGTCACACCCTTCGCCGCCAGCCATTCGGCCCACGCGCCATCGGACCCGAGCTTCGGCCAGCTCGCACCGCCGAGCGCGAGCACCGTGGCGCTCGCCTCGACGGCGTGCCTTCCGTCCGGCACATTGAACAGCAGCCGGCCCTGTTCATCCCAACCGGTCCAGCGATGACGCAGCCTGAGCTGCACGCCCATCGAATCCAGCCGCCGCAGCCACGCGCGCAGCAGCGGCGAGGCCTTGAAGGCTCGGGGAAATACCCGGCCGCTGGAGCCGACGAAGGTCGGCTGCCCCAGATCCTCGCTCCATTGGCGCAACCGATCCGGCGGTAACGCCGTTATCGCCGGCGCAAGCCTCGGCGTCGCCTCGCGGTAACGCACGAGAAATACCGGCAGCGCCTCGCTGTGCGTGAGATTGAGCCCACCCCGCCCCGCCATCAGAAACTTGCGACCCGCCGACGCCATCGCGTCATAGACGGTCACGGCGGCGCCGCCCTGCGCGAGCACCTCGGCCGACATCAGGCCGGCCGGGCCGGCGCCGATGACGGCGACCTGATTCTTTGAAACTGCAGACATGGAGGGAGTGTAGGCGTTATCTGCTTGCCACAACACAGCCGTCATGGCCGGGCATGACGAGAGTATTTCGTCATTCCGGGATGGTGCGCAAGCACCAGACCCGGAATTTCGAGATTCCGGGTTCGATGCTTCGCATCGCCCCGGAATGACGTCCCTTACAGTTTTATCCCGGCCCGCGCCGCGGCCTGGCCGACATACTTCTGGGTCTGCTCGAACGCGCCCTGCAACGCTTTTGCTTTTGCCATGTCGCCAATTTCGGCGAAATGCGCCGCCACTGCGTCGGGGGTCCAGTCGGACTGGGCGAGGTTGATGCCTTCGCTTTCCATGATCTGGATCACCGCGAAGGAGCCGGCGCCTGCCCCCATGATGGTGCGGGTCGGCGCGTCCTCGCTGAGCAGGAACTCGACCGCCGGCGTGATCGCTTCCGGCCGCATCAGCCCCAGCGCCTGCGGTGGCAGCAATTCCTCGGTCATCCGGGTCGCCGCGGTCGGCGAGATCGTGTTGACGCGTATGTTGTTCTTGCGGCCCTCCTCGGCCAGCACGTTCATCAGGCCGACCATGCCGGCTTTGGCGGCGCCGTAATTGGCCTGGCCGAAATTGCCGTACAGTCCCGACGACGAGGTGGTGATGACGATGCGGCCGTAGTTACGCTCGCGCATGCCGTCCCACACCGCCTTGCAGCAATAGAAGGTGCCAGTGAGATGCACGTCGATCACCTTGGCGAAATCGGCGATCTCCATCTTGGCAAACGACTTGTCACGCAGAATGCCGGCATTGGCGCAGAGCAGATCGACGCTGCCCCACTCACTGGTGGCGCGGGCCACCATCGCCTTGACCTGCTCGTAGTTCGAAACGTCGGCACCGTCGGCCATCGCGCTGCCGCCGGCCTTGCGGATCTCCTCGACCACGGTTTCGGCCGGGGTCAGCGACCCGCCGGTGCCGTCGCGGGCGCCGCCAAAATCATTGACCACCACCTTGGCGCCGCGGCTCGCCAACCCGAGCGCATGCGCCCTGCCAAGACCATTGCCCGCGCCGGTGACGATGGCGACGCGTCCGTCAAACCTGATAGTCATGATCGCAATTCCCCACATTTCTTCTTCCCTTCTCCCCTTGTGGGAGAAGGTGGCGCGCGCAGCGCGCCGGATGAGGGGTCTGTATCCGCGGAGAGAGACCCCTCACCCGGCTTCGCTTCGCGAAACTACCCTGTCCCACAACGGGAGAGGGTGTAAGCGTCGGTCGCTTTTTGATCAGTGATGGATTGCCGGGTCAAGCCCGGCAATGACGGCTGTTGGTTTTGGCTACGCGAAATAGATCAGCCCGATCCAGTCGGCCACCAAAGCGGGTTTTGTCTCGCCCTCGATTTCGACCGATACATTGGTACGCGACAGCAGCTCCGTCGGCTTGCGCAGCGTCGCTTCCGTCAGCGTGAAACGGCCGCGGACCCGCGAGCCGGCGCGGACCGGCGAGAGAAATCGCAGTTTGTCGAAGCCGTAATTGACGCCCATCGTGGTGCCCTCGATCACGGGCATGACCTCATAGGACATGATGCTCATCAACGACATCGTGAGAAAACCGTGGGCCACCGTGGTGCCGAACGCGGTCTCGCGTTTGGCGCGCTCGGGATCGACATGGATGAACTGATGGTCCTCGATCACGTCGGCATAGACATCGATCCGCTTCTGATCGATCAGGTGCCATGACGATACCCCGACTTCGTGGCCTACCAGTTTGAGATAGTCATCGAGCGGGATGGGCGGCTTTTTCCAGACTTCATTCATGCGTCAATTCTCCGCCGATCCCGCCGGCATTTCCTTCTTCAGTTCCGGAAAATCCTCTTCGCGGAATTCGACGCCGCGCAGTGAATCTTCGCGATCATTCTCATGCTCCAGCCGGCGCAGCTGCACGCGGCGGATCTTGCCGGAAATCGTCTTTGGCAGCTCCGTCACCAGTTCGATCCGCCGGATCCGCTTGAACGGCGCCAGCCGGGTGTGCAGATGCCGGAAGATCGACAACGCAGTTTCGCCCGAGCGCTCCGCGCCCGACACCAGCAGCACATAGGCCTTCGGGATCGCCAACCGGATCGGATCGGGGCTGGGAACCACGGCGGCTTCCGCCACCGATTCATGCTCCAGCAGGATGCTTTCGAGTTCGAACGGGCTGATCCGGTAATCTGACGATTTGAACACGTCGTCGGAGCGGCCGACGAAGGTGAGATAGCCCTCGTCGTCGGCGAACACCACGTCGCCGCTGCGGTAGAGCTCGCCGTCGGCGCCCGACAGCTTGCCGTCGTCGTCCTGATAGCCTTGCATCAGGCCGGCGGGCCGGTCGGCGCCGAGCACCAGCGTGACCTCGCCCTCTTTCGTCACCTGCCCGTCGATGTCGGTGATCTGAACGTTATAGCCCGGCAGCGGGCGGCCCATCGAACCCACCTTCAGCTTCTGCCCCGGCGAATTGCCGGCCAGCGCCGTGGTCTCGGTCTGGCCGTAGCCGTCGCGAATGGTCAGCCCCCAGGCGGCGCGCACCTGGTCGATCACTTCGGGGTTGAGCGGCTCGCCGGCGCCGCAGACTTCGCGCAGCGACACCTTGAAGGTGTCGAGCTTCTCCTGGATGAACAGCCGCCACACCGTCGGCGGCGCACACAGCGTGGTGACGCCGCAGCGGCCGATGGTCGCCAGAAGGCCCTTGGCGTCGAAGCGCGGCTGATTGACCACGAACACCGTGGCGCCGGCATTCCAGGGGGCGAAGAAACAGCTCCAGGCGTGCTTGGCCCAGCCCGGCGAGGAGATGTTCAGATGTACGTCGCCCGGCTGCAGCCCGAGCCAGAACATGGTCGATAGCGCGCCAACGGGATAGCTGCGCTGGCTGTGCCGCACCAGCTTCGGCTTTGCCGTGGTACCGGAGGTGAAATACAGCAGCATTGGATCGTCGGCATTGGTTGGGCCATCCGGTTCAAACGCTTCCGGAAATTCCGCGGCCTTTTCATAGGCCAGCCAGCCCTCCTGCTGCGAGGGCGCGTTGACGACGATGCGAACCAGATCGTCGCCGCCGAGCCCCGAAAACTTCGCGACCTGGTCCTGCGTCGCCACCACGGTCCTGGCGCGGCCGCGATCGAGCCGGTCGCGCAACTCGTCCGGTGTCAGCAGCGTGGTCGCGGGAATCACCACCACGCCGAGCTTGATCGCCGCCAGCATGGTCTCCCACAGCGGAACGACGTTGCCGAGCAGCAGCAGCAGATGATCGCCGCGCTGCAGTCCCTGCGCGCGCAGGAAATTTGCCACCTGATTGGAGCGGCGCGACAATGCTGCAAAAGAGAGTTTCGTCTCGCGATTGCTGCCGGCGTCGACGATCCACAAGGCCGGGCGCTCCTTGCTGTCGGCATTATCAGCCAGTTCCGCGTCGAACCAGTCCAGCGCCCAGTTGAACGGCACTGGATCCGGCCAGCGGAATCCCTTAACGGCTGCATCGTAGTCGGTGCGATGCTGCAGCAGGAAGGAACGCGCGTCCTGGAAGGTTGTCATGTGATCGGCCTACATTGTCGTCATTGCGAGGAGCGAAGCGACGAAGCAACCCAGCTTCACTGCGGCGAAGCTGGATTGCTTCGCTTCGCCCGCAATGAAGACGTCAACTACTTCCCCGCCAACCCGCGCACGTGCTGGATGATCCCGGAAAAATCCACCCCGCCATGTCCCGCGGCATCGAATGCCTTGTAGATTTCCTGCGCATGTTTGCCAAGCGGCGTCGCGGCGCCTGTCGCGTTGGCGGCATCCTGCGCCAGGGTGAGATCCTTCACCATCAGCACCGAGGCGAAACCGGGCTTGTAGTCGTTATTCGCCGGCGAAGTCGGCACCGGGCCCGGCACCGGGCAATAGGATGTCAGCGCCCAGCATTGTCCCGACGAGGTCGAGGCGACGTCGAACAGCGCCTGATGCGACAGTCCTAGCTTTTCAGCCAAGGCAAAGGCCTCGCCGACTGCGATCATGGAAATACCCAGGATCATGTTGTTGCAGATTTTCGCGGCCTGCCCGGCACCGGCGCCGCCGCAATGCACGATCTTCTTGCCCATGTTTTCCAGCACCGGCTTCGCCGCCGCAAAGGCCTTGTCCTCGCCGCCGCACATGAAGGTAAGCGTCGCACCCTTGGCGCCGCCGGTGCCACCGGACACCGGCGCATCGACCGAACCGACGTCGTGCTTGGCAGCCAGCGCATGGGCCTGCTTGGCGCTTTCGACGTCGATGGTGGAGCAATCGATGATCAGCGCGCCCTTCGCCATCGACGGAATGACTTCAGTCCAGACCGAGAGCACGTGCTTGCCCGCGGGCAGCATCGTGATGACAACCTCTGCGCCCTTCACCGCAGCCACCGAACTGTCGGCAATCCCTGCCCCGTCGGCCTTGGCCTGCGCGCAAGAGGCCTCGACCAGGTCGAACGCGGTCACCTTGTGACCGGCCTTGACCAGATTGGCCGCCATCGGACCGCCCATATTGCCGAGACCTATGAATGCGATGTTTGTCATCCGAAATTCCCTCCGCTTGAGCCGTTGCTGCTCTTATTGGTCGAACTTGAGTTCGTCGGCACCGATTTCGGCAAAGTAAGGCGCCACCATCTCGGGCGTCACATCTTCAACGCGCGCCGGCGACCATTTTGGGTTTCGGTCCTTGTCGATCACTGCGGCGCGCACCCCCTCGCGAAAATCGTCGCTGGCGAACACTTCGAGCGCGGCGCGGTATTCACGCGCCAGGCACTCTTCCAGCGATGATGACGCCCGCGCCAGCCGCAGCAGCTTCAGCGCCACGACCATGCCGCGCGGCGACTTTTCGCTCAACGTCTTCAACGTTGCTTGCGCCAGCTCCGAACCATCCGCCTGCAACGCCGCGATGATATCCTGCATGCAGTCATGGCCAAACCAGCGATCGATCTGCGGCTCGATGGCCGCGACCGGTCCAGCGGTCTCGCCGGTCGCAAAGCCATCGATCATGCTTTTTACCTGTGCAGCGGCAACGCCCGGCCCGAGTTTCGTCAGCGCCTCGCGCAAGGTCGCCAGTTTGCCTGACGGCACCACGGCATCGGCAAAGCCGGCATGGACCGCATCCGGACCGTTCATGATCTGGCCGGTGAGCCCGAAATAGGTACCGATCTCGCCCGGTGAGCGCGCCAGCAGCCAGGTGCCGCCGACATCGGGAAAAAAGCCGAGACCGACTTCCGGCATCGCCAGTTTCGTGCGTTCGGTGACGATACGATGGCTGCTGTGCGCGGACAGTCCGACGCCGCCGCCCATCACGATGCCGTCCATGAACGACACATAGGGCTTCGCGAATTTCGCGATCCGGGCGTTGAGGATGTACTCCTCGCGCCACAAAATCCTGCCGAGATCGCCCTTGACCCTGGAATCCTCATACAGCGCGCGGATATCGCCGCCGGCGCAGAGGCCGCGCTCGCCAGCGCCTTCCAGCAGGATCACGCCGACCGCGGGATCGACCTCGAATGCGTCGAGCGCCCTGTCGATGTCGCGAAACATCTGAAGCGTCACCGCATTGATCGCCTTGGGACGGTTGAGCCGGATCACACCGGCCGCGCCCTCGCGCCGCGCGATCAGGTCGGGTTCGGAGCCCGCAGCGGCAGCGACCGCCGTCATCGCGCGCTCTCGATCAGTTTTCGCGATACGATCAGCCGCATGATCTCGTTGGTGCCTTCCAGAATCTGATGCACGCGCAGATCGCGCACGATCTTCTCAATGCCGTATTCGCTGAGGTAGCCGTAGCCGCCATGCAGCTGCAACGCCTGATTGGCGACCTCGAAGCCGACATCGGTGCCGAAGCGCTTGGCCATCGCGCACAGCATGGTGGCGTCGGCATCCTTGCGGTCGAGTGACGCCGCTGCCCGCCAGACGAAGGTTCTGGCCGCCTCCAGCTCGGTCGCCATATCTGCGAGACGAAACTGCAGCGCCTGGAATTCATCGAGGCGCTTGCCGAACGCCTTGCGCTCTTTCATGTAGGCCAGCGATTTGTCGAGCGCGCATTGCGCGCCGCCGAGCGAACAGGCCGCGATATTGATCCGCCCGCCGTCGAGCCCGGCCATCGCGATCTTGAATCCGATGCCCTCCTCGCCGAGGCAGTTGGCCACCGGTACGCGGGCATTCTCGAAAATCACCGCGCGGGTCGGCTGCGCGTTCCATCCCATCTTGCGTTCATTGGCGCCGAACGACAGGCCCGGCGTATCGCCCTCGATCACCAGCGTCGAGATGCCGCCTGGGCCGTCGGCGCCGGTCCGCACCATCACCACGTAGAGATCGCCCTTGCCGGCGCCCGAAATGAACTGCTTCTGGCCGTTGAGAACATAATGGTCGCCATCGCGCACCGCGCGGGTGCGCAGCGCCGCGGCGTCCGATCCCGAACCCGGCTCGGTCAGGCAATAGCTCGCCAGCAGTTCCATGGTGCAAAGCTTCGGCAGCCATTTGTGGCGCTGGGCGTCGTTGCCATAGGCGTCGATCATCCACGACGCCATGTTGTGGATCGAGATGAAGGCCGACACCGTCGGGCAGCCCTGCGCCAGCGCCTCGAAGATCAGCGCGGCGTCGAACCGCGTCATCCCCGAGCCGCCGACGTCGTCGCGGATGTAGACGCCACCGATGCCGAGGCCTGCGGCCTCGCGCATCACATCGACCGGAAAATGCTTCTCCTCGTCCCAACGCACCGCATGCGGCGCGATTTTTTCCGCGGCGAATTCCCGCGCCATGTCGCGAACCGCGATCTGGTCCTCGTTGAGGGCGAACTGCATTTAGAGTTAGTTCATCGTCGGAATCGAGAACTCCGCGCCTTCCTTGACGCCGGAGGGCCAGCGTGCCGTCACCGTCTTGGTCTTGGTATAGAACCGGATCGAATCCGGGCCGTGCTGGTTGAGATCGCCGAAGCCGGACTTCTTCCAGCCGCCGAAAGTGTAGTAGGCGATCGGCACCGGGATCGGCACGTTGATGCCGACCATGCCGACATTGACCTTGGCCGCGAAATCGCGTGCGGCGTCGCCGTCGCGGGTGAAGATCGCGACGCCATTGCCGTAGTCGTGGTCGGAGGGCAGCGCCAGCGCCTCGTTGTAGTCGTGCGCGCGCACCACCGAGAGCACCGGTCCAAAGATCTCTTCCTTGTAGATCCGCATGTCCTTCGTGACGTTGTCGAACAGGCAGCCGCCCATGTAGAACCCGTTTTCATAACCCTGCATCTTGAAGCCACGGCCATCGACCGCCAGCGTCGCGCCTTCCTTGATGCCGACCTCGACGTAATCCTTGACGCGTTCCAGCGCCGCCCTGGTGACCAGCGGGCCGAAGTCGGCGGAAGGATCGATCGAGGTTCCGATCTTCAGGGCCTCGACCCGCGGGATCAGCTTCTCCATCAGGCGGTCGGCGGTGGTCTTGCCGACCGGCACCGCGACCGAGATCGCCATGCAGCGTTCGCCGGCCGAGCCGTAGCCGGCGCCGATCAGGGCATCGACGGTCTGGTCCATGTCGGCGTCCGGCATGATGATGGCGTGATTCTTGGCGCCGCCGAAACACTGCGCGCGCTTGCCGGTGGCGGCGGCGCGCTCATAGATATATTGCGCGATCGGCGAGGAGCCGACGAAGCCGACCGCCTTGATATCTGGGTCGTCGAGGATGGCGTCGACCGCTTCCTTGTCGCCGTTGACGACGTTGAGAATGCCCGGCGGCAGGCCGGCCTCGATCATCAGCGCCGCCAACGCCATCGGCACGCCGGGATCACGCTCCGAGGGCTTCAGCACGAACGCATTGCCGCAGGCGATCGCGGGCGCGAATTTCCACATCGGGATCATCGCCGGGAAATTGAACGGGGTGATGCCGGCGACCACTCCCAGCGGTTGCCGCATCGAATAGATGTCGATGCCGGGACCGGCGCCCTCGGTGTATTCGCCCTTCATCAGATGCGGAATGCCGCAGGCGAATTCGACCACTTCGAGGCCGCGCTGGATGTCGCCCCTGGCGTCGGGGACGGTCTTGCCGTGCTCTCGCGCCAGGAGGTCGGCGAGCTTGTCGTAGTCGCGCTGTGCCAGTTCGAGGAATTTCATCATGATGCGTGCGCGGCGCTGCGGGTTGGTGGCGCCCCACTCCACCTGCGCGGCCTTGGCGTTCTCGACCGCCGCGCGCAATTCCGCCTTGGAGGCCAGGTCGACCTTGGCCTGGACCTCGCCGGTCATCGGCTCGAAAACATCGGCCGTCCGTCCCGACGTGCCCTTGACCTCGCGGCCGCCGATGAAATGTCCGATTGTGCGCATGTGTGAGATCTCCCTGGTCCCGGCTCGATCGCTTTGTGACCCTTTGGACCCGCATTTTGCGGTATTCAAGTCCGAGTTATTGCACCATAGATGTGCGGAAATGCAGGATCAAGGCGGCGCCATCGATTGGGACGACTTCCGGTTCCTGCTGGCCATTGTGCGCGGCGGATCGGTGTCCGCTGCCGCGAAGCAGCTTGGCGTCGATCATGCCACAGTGATCCGGCGTGTCGACCGGCTGGAGCGGCATCTTTCAGCCAAGCTGTTCGACCGCCGCAAGACCGGATATTTGCTGACCGAAGCCGGCCAGCGCGTCGCCAACAGCGCCGAGGCGATGGAATCGACTATCGTTGCCAACCAGGAGGCGGTCGGCGGATCGCGGGCCCATCTGACCGGCACGGTGCGGATCGGCGCGCCCGACGGCTTCGGCAGCCACTTCCTGGCCTCCCGACTGGTGCAATTGACCGAGCGCTACCCGGATCTCGACCTTCAGCTGATCGCCACCGCGCGGCTGTTCAGCCTGTCCAAGCGGGAAGCGGATATCGCCATCAGCCTGACGATGCCGAAGGAAGGCCGCGTGGTCGGGCGCAAGCTACTCGACTACAGCCTCGGACTCTATGCCGCCCCCGCCTATCTCGACCGCCGCCCTGCGATCGCATCCCGCGCGGACCTGCCGGCACACCGGTTCGTCGGCTACATCGAGGAGCTGCTGTTCACGCCGGAGCTGGACTACCTGCCGCAGGTTTCGCCAAAAATCTCCGCCAAATTCCGCAGCGCCAACCTGATCGCCCAGCTCAACGCCACCATCGCCGGATTCGGCATCGCGGTTCTGCCGCACTTCATGGCGACGGCACATCCCGAGCTGCGGCCGATTCTGCCGGACGAAATCTCGATCTCGCGCAGCTTCTGGCTGCTGATGCATGCTGACAGCAAGGACCTGGCGCGGATCCGCGCGGTTGCCGACTACATCTACGAGACGGTGGAGCGCGAACGCGCGCTGTTCAACCGGCCATGAAATGCCGGCCTAATTCGACCGCGGACGGGTCTTCTTTGCCGTCGGCTTCGGTGACGCCGCGCGACCCAATGCTGCGTCGCTCCCCGCGGCCAGAATGTCGTCCGACAATTCGCCGGACCCGGCGATGCGGGCGAGCACCAGCGCTCCCACCATGGTCGACAGCGCCGCCAATGCCTGTTTGCGCGCGGCCTTGCGCGGAACCCGCGGCATCTGTTCGGCGAGCATGTCGACCATCTGGTCCAGTTTGGCCGCGAACGCCTTTCGGGTCTTCGAACTCTCGCGGGCGATTTCCGCGCCCAGCGCGGTGATGGCGCAGCCATGTCCGGGATCGTCGCGGTGCAGCGGCGTCAGATAGGATTCGACGATGGCGGCCATGCGCTTTGCCGGCGGGGTGGTTTCCGCCAGCTTGCGCCAGCGCTCGGTCGAGCGGTCCATCGCATAGACGAAGGCCTCGATCACCAGGGCCTCGCGCGAATCGAAATGGGCATAGAACCCTCCATGGGTCAGGCCGGCGTCCTTCATCAGGTCGGCGACGCCGATGCCATGCGCGCCCTTCTCCCGAATCCGCACCGAGGCCTTCCTCACGATCCGGGCGTGAGTCTCGAGCTTGTGTTCCCTGGAATAGCGCATTCGGCGCTCCTTGATATGTATTCTGTCATATAATAGCCGTTGCGATCAGGGAAAGCTGCAACTTATTTCGCGCGGGGGGCTATCCGACGATCGAGAATGCCGCCGTCGCGTGCACCGCGAGGTTCCCGGCGCCGTCGCGCACCCAGCCTTCGGCATAGCTGGTCTGACGTTTGATCCTTCATGCGGTTCCAGCTCCATCACGATCAGCCCGGGTTCCGCCACCCTCAGCCGAATCGATCAGCCGGGCTAGCGGCGGTTCCGCAGCACCCCGTCGCCGATCGCGCGCATGGCGTCGAGGCCGGACATCGCGGCGGCGGCCCTCGCCACTGGACCCGGCGCGTGCCAGTCCACCATCCGCTGCCGCCGCAATCCCGCGGCAAACAGATCCGTGGGGTCAGCCTCGTCCACCCTCTCGACCGCCGTCATGCGCCCGCTCGATAAGGAATTATGGCCATCATATTATCGAAGCGGCCAACACTCCGCAACGGGTTGCGCAACGGCGACCGTCCCATGCAGCACTTGACAAGGCGGCGCTTTGCCCCGGAAGTGACCGGCCCACGCTCCGAGGAACTGCGATGCACATGCTCAACCCCCATTGCGGCGTCGACCGCGACCCGCGCGGTGTCGTTCGCCTGACCATCTGCAACGCCGGTACGCTCAATATCCTGGGAACGCCCGCCATCAACGGCGTACGCGAGGGGCTGGAGACGCTCGCGGCCGACCGGCAGATTCGCGTGCTGGTGATCGCCGGCCAGAGCGAAAAGAGCCTGATCGGCGGCGCCGACATCAAGGAGATGGCAAAACTCGACCAGCCTTCGGCGGAAAAGTTCATCACCCGCCTGCGCGATCTCTGCGAGGCCGCGCGCGCCTTCCCGGCTCCCGTGATCGCGCGGATGCCGGGATGGTGCCTCGGCGGCGGGCTCGAATTCGCCGCCGCCTGCGACTTCCGGATCGCCGCACATGACGCCCATTTCGGCATGCCCGAGGTGCGGGTCGGCATTCCCAGCGTGATCCACGCGGCACTGTTGCCGCGGCTGATCGGCTGGGGCCGCGCCCGCTGGCTGGTGATGACGGCCGAGAATATCGACGCGCCCACCGCGCTGGCCTGGGGGCTGATTGACGTGGTCGCCGCAGAAGGCGGCCTCGATGCCGCCGTGGAAAAGACCGTGGCGATGCTGCTGGAATGCGGTCCGGAAGCGCTGCGCGCGCAAAAGGCCCTGCTCCGGCAATGGGAGGAATTGCCGCTGAAACAATCCGTCGACCTCTCGATTCCCGTGTTCGGACAGTCCTTCCTGACCGGCGAGCCGCAGCGGCTGATGCAGGGATTCATCGACCGCAAGAGATAACGGATACGCCATGAGACCTGCCGGCAAGGGGCCGCTCGATTCGCTCTATTTCCATTATCCGCACTTTCCGGCGCGGCACGTCCCCGAGTTCGACGGCCGCGCGGCGCGGCACCCCGTCGTGATCGTCGGCGCCGGTCCGATCGGCATGACCGCTTCATTGGTGCTGGCGCGTTACGGCATCCGCAGCGTGCTGCTCGACCGCAAGGACACCTTCAATGACGGCAGCCGCGCGCTGTGCATCGCGCGGCCGAGCATGCACATCCTGGAGCGGCTCGGGGCGATCAGGCCGTTCCTCGACAAGGCACTGGGCTGGCGTTTCGGCCGCAGCTACTACCGCGGCGAGCAGATCTTCCGGCTCGAGATGCCGCATCCCGAAGGCGAAAAATACCTGCCGATGTACAATCTGCAGCAGCAATATATCGAGCAGTATCTGCACGACGCGGTTGCGGCCAGCGAGTTCGTCGACATGCGCTGGCAGAGCGAACTGACCGGCATCGAGCCCGGCAATGACGGCGTCTCGCTCGGCATCGCCTCGCCGGCCGGCGACTATCGCCTCGCGGCGGACTACGTGCTGGCCGCCGACGGCGCGCGCTCGCCGGTGCGCACCCAACTCGGCCTGCGCATGAAGGGCGAGAACTACGAGGGCAAGTATGTCATCGCGGATATCCGCATGGATCACGACTTTCCGACCGAGCGCCGCGCCTTCTTCGAGCCGAGCGGCAATCCCGGCGGCACCGTGCTGATCCACAAGCAGCCCGAGAACATCTGGCGGGTAGACTACCAGCTCCGCGAAGGCGAGAGCGAGGAAGCGGCCCTGCGCGAAGAAAATATCCGCGCCCGCGTCGGCGCCATCCTGCAGGATATCGGCCACACAAAACCCTGGGAGCTGGAATGGTGGAGCATTTATTCCGCCAACACGCTCTGCCTTGACGACTACCGGCACGGCCGGGTGTTCTTCGTCGGCGATGCCGCCCATATCGTGCCGATTTTTGGCGTGCGCGGGCTCAACAACGGTCTCGCCGATGCCGAGAATCTCGGCTGGAAGCTCGCGGCGGTTCTCCATGGCGAAGCCGATGAAAGCCTGCTCGACAGCTATTCGCCGGAGCGGCGCGGCGCCACGCTGGACGTCTTCGCCAATGCCACCAAAAGCACGCGCTTCATGACCCCGCCGACGCGCGGCTGGCGGCTGGCCCGCGAAGCAGCACTCTCGCTCAGCCTGAAACACGAGTTTCCGCGCGGCCTGGCCAATCCCCGGCAGATGCAGCCCTACACCTATTCGGAAAGTCCGCTGACGCCCTATCCGGACCGCGACGCGGAGTTTGCCGGCGGGCCGTCCAGCGGCAGCTTTCCGCCGAATGCTAAGCTGGCCGACGGCAGTTTCCTGCTGGATCGTGCCGGCGACGGCATGACGGCGATGCTGTTTTGCGACGGTGCGCCCAACGCCGGGCAGGCAGCTATCCTGTCGCAACTCGCTCAACTGGACCGGCGGTTCGTCGGCCTGCTGGTTGCGCGCCATGGCTCTGCGCCGGCAGCCGGCGCGATTGCCGATGCGGACAGTGAAATTGCCCGCCTGTTCGATGCGCAACCGGGCACCCTCTATCTGTTGCGCCCCGACCTCCACGTCGCCGGACGCTGGAGAGCCAGTGTGCCTCACGAAATCCTGCGAACCGCGCGCCTCTGCCTGGGGAGAGCGACACCATGAGCGCGATGCCTCCGGAAGACTTCGAAGCCGCCTACGAAGCGCTGGCGCTGGCGATCGATTCGGCGGGCCCCGAGCGCGAAGCGCTGTTCCTGACGCGGCTCGCGCTGGTGCTCGGCCATGAACTCGGCGACATCGCCGTATTCCGGAGCGCGATCCGGACCGCGCTGGACGGTATTGCGGAGTAACGGGCTTCTCCCGAACGCGGCAAGGCAGCCCTTCTCACGACAATTTATCCCGCACCGCCGTTGCAATTTCTGCGATGCATCATATGATGATCATAATTTAATTACCTTCTCTCCTTCGAAGCATGTGAGGAGTCCGCCATGGCCGCAGCCACCGATCCCGTCGTCATCGTTTCCGCCGCCCGGACCCCGCTGGGCCGGTTCATGGGCGAGTTGTCGCCGTTCAGCGCCCACAGGCTCGGCTCGCATGTGATCGGCGCTGCGCTGGAGCGGGCCAAATTGTCGCCTGAGCGGATCGACGAGGTATTGTTGGGCTGCGTGCTGCCGGCCGGCCAGGGCCAGGCGCCGGCGCGGCAGGCCGCACGCGGCGCAAGACTGCCGGATTTGACCGGCGCTACCACCATCAACAAGGTCTGCGGCTCCGGCATGAAGGCCACCATGCTGGCGCATGACCTCATCCATGCCGGGTCGGCCGAGATCGTGCTGGCCGGCGGCATGGAGAGCATGAGCAACGCGCCCTACCTGCTGGCGAAGGCGCGCAGCGGCTACCGCGCGGGCCACGACCGCATCATCGATCACATGATGATGGATGGCCTCGAAGACGCCTATGAGACCGGCCGTTCGATGGGCGACTTCGGCGAAGCCACCGCGGAAGCCTATCAGTTCACCCGCGCCGACCAGGACGCCTACGCGATGGAAACGCTAACTCGCGCCCGCAAGGCGGTCGAAGGCGGCGCGTTCAAAGCCGAGATCGCGCCGATCACCGTCACCGAAAAGGCCGGCCCGCGCATCATTGCCAACGACGAGCATCCGCTGAAGGTCGATCCCGCCAAAATCCCCGGCCTGAAGCCGGCGTTCCGGGCCGGCGGCACCATTACGCCGGCGGCCTCCTCCGCCAATGCCGACGGCGCCGCGGCGCTGGTCCTGACCAAGCGCTCGCTGGCCGATCGCGACGGCTTGCCGAGCCTTGCCGTCATCCGGGGCCACGCCACCCACAGCCAGGAACCGCAATGGTTCACCACCGCGCCGATCCCGGCGATCCGCAAACTACTCGACAAGGTCGGGTGGAATGCCGCCGACGTCGACCTGTTCGAGATCAACGAAGCGTTCGCGGTGGTGGCGATGGCAGCGCAGCGCGACCTCCGCATTCCCCGGGAGAAACTCAACATCAATGGCGGCGCCTGCGCGCTCGGCCATCCCATCGGCGCCACCGGCGCCCGGCTGATCGTCACGCTGCTGCATGCGCTGGAAGCGAAAGGCCTGAGGCGCGGCGTCGCGGCCCTGTGCATCGGGGGCGGCGAAGCCACAGCCATTGCCGTGGAGCGCATCGTGCACTGACGCTGCGACAGACTGCGGCTCATTACTTCCCGCCAACAACGGGGATACCGGACAGGAAATGCCATGATCTCCAACTGGCTGTCAGCCGCCCTCGCCCGCCGCAACATCCATTACGGCTGGGCGATGGTCGGCGTCACCTTCCTCACGGCGCTGATCGCCGCAGGTACGGTCGGCGCGCCCGGTGTCTTCATCGTGCCGCTGCAAAAGGAGTTCGGCTGGAGCACTGCGGAAATCTCCTCGGCGCTGTCGATCCGCTTCATCCTGTTCGGGCTGATGGCGCCGTTCGCCGCCGCGCTGCTGAACCGCTACGGCCTGCGCAATGTCACGCTGACCTCGTTGCTGGTCGTGGCCTCCGGCCTCGTCGCATCGCTGTTCATGACCCAAATCTGGCAACTGGTGCTGCTGTGGGGCGTGGTGATCGGCCTCGGCACCGGAATGACCGCGCTGGTGCTCGGCGCCACCGTCGCCGCGCGCTGGTTTGCCGCGCGCCGCGGCCTCGTGGTCGGAATTCTTACCGCCAGCGTAGCGACCGGGCAACTGGTGTTCCTGCCGCTGCTGGCGAGCCTGACGGAAAGCGTGGGCTGGCGGATGGCGCTGGGCCTGATCTGCGTGATGCTCGCCGTCGCAGCCTCGGCGGTACTATTGGTGATGCGCGATCGCCCGGGTGATCTCGGACTGCGGCCGTTCGGCGACGAGGGGACCGAGCCGCTGCCGGCACCGCCGCCCAACACCGCGCCGATCTTCGCAGCCGCGCTCGGCGCGCTGCGCGACGCCGCGAAGACGAGAGTGTTCTGGATCCTGTTCGCCACCTTCTTCATCTGCGGCGCCAGCACCAACGGCCTGGTTCAGGTGCATCTGATCCCGATGTGCCTCGATTTCGGCATCCCGCAGGTCCATGCCGCCGGCCTGCTCGCCGCCATGGGCGTCTTCGATATCATCGGCACCATCGTCTCGGGCTGGCTGTCGGACCGTTACGACAATCGCTGGCTGCTGTTCTGGTATTACGGCCTGCGCGGGCTGTCGCTGTTATTCCTGCCGTACACCGACTTCTCGTTCTACGCCTTGTCGCTGTTTGCGGTTTTCTATGGGCTCGACTGGATCGCGACGGTGCCGCCGACAGTGCGGCTGACCGCGCAGCGGTTCGGGCCGGAGCGCGCCAATCTGGTGTTCGGCTGGATCTTTGCCGGCCATCAACTGGGTGCCGGCGTCGCCGCCTTCGGCGCGGGGGTGTCGCGCACGGTGCTGGAGAGCTATCTGCCGGCGTTTTTCGTCGCCGGCGCGCTGTGCATCGTGGCATCGCTGATCATCTTGACGATCGCGCGGCCGGCGAAGGTTGCGGCGGCTTGAGCGACCTCATCGCAAGGAGACAGGACTCGAAGGGTTTTCGAGCTGACCCTTTGCGGCGACTGCATTGGTCGCCATGGCCTTCAATTTCACGCGCTGAATCTTCTCGCCGTTCGGTCCCTGCGCAACGGGGAACGTCGTCACCACGATGAAGCATGTCGGAATCTTGAAGTCGGCCATTACCGCCTTCAGCCGGTCGCGCAGGACTTTCTCGTCGAACCCGTGACCGCTGCGCAGACGCACGAAAGCCACCGGCTTGTTGCCGCGCTCCGTCGCAACCTCGACAACCACTGCGGTCTCGATCGCCGCATCCAGCTGCTGCAGGGTCTCCTCGATCTCGATCGGATTGACCAGAAACCCGCCGAGTCGGAGGAAATCACCTGCCCGACCGAGAAAACGAAAGGCGCCATCGGCGCACGTGAAACCGAGATCGCCGGTGCGGAAATAACCGTCTTCCGTGAACGCCGCGCGCGTGGCGTCGGGATCGCGGAAGTAACCGCGAAACAGCGTGTCGGAGCCAATCTCCAGCCCGCCGACCTCACCGGGAGGCAACACCTCTCCGGTTTCGCGGCTTCGCGCGCGCACCCTGGCCGCCGGATTGACCAACCGGCCCCCGGATGTCTTGCGAATATCGAGTGGCGCATCATATGGCTGCAGCGACACGAACGAGAACACTTCGGTCATGCCGAAGGCACCGATCAGGTGCAGCCCGCGTCGCTCCGCTTCGGCAGGGAACTCTGCCAGCGTCGGATTGAAGGCGGCGTAGACGCAGTGGCGCAGCGATGGAAAAGGCCGCTGCTCCGCCGGATAGACATCGAGCAGCCGCTTGAGAAGATCGTCGGTCCCATTGACGTGGTGCATGCCGCGTTCGCGGATCAGCCGCCCGGCCTCCGCCGGATCGAACACATCGAGCAGGGTCGCCGACGCAGCCCCTGCGACGGTCGCGATCATCTGGCTGAAGCCGAAGATGCCGCAGAACGGGATCGCCTGCAGCAGATGCGTGGCAGGCCGGTCATAGCCGCAAACGACCGCAGTCATGTCGGCATGCCGCGCCACCACACCCTGGCAATGAACGGCGAATTTCGGCGCGCTGGTGGTGCCCGAAGTCGCGAAGATGGCGCAGTCAAGCTCGGGTGCCGCCCGGCTCGCCACCGGCTCCTCACCACGCAGATCGGCGTGCCGGACCACGCGCTTGTCGATCTGCATGCGTGCCGGCCAATCGCCGCCGCAAACAACGACGCTCTCCAGCGCCTTCAACGCTGCCGGATCCATTGCCGCCAGCAGTTCGGCGAAGGGGATGTCCTTGAACTGAGGCCACAGCACCAGCGCCTTGGCCTCGGTCCGAGACAGGATTGATTCCGCCTCGGCGGTACGGAACCGGGTGTTAACCGCGACGGCGATGGCGCCGATATGCAGGCAGGCGAACAACAGTTCGAGGTAGGCGATGGAATTCGGCAACCAGAACGCCACCCGGTCGCCCGCCCCGATGCCGAGACCGTCGAGCCCGCGAGCACAGCGCAGACTCCGATCGAGCAGTTCCGCATAACTGCAACTCGCCTCGCCATAGTACAGACGGGCGCTCGGCGCCCGCTCCGCTGCTTTTGTCAGTTGATCGATCGGCGTCGTCGTCATCCCGTGATCAACCTTCTACCGACCGCTCCGTTTGGGCAGGAGTACCGCGGTCATCACGGCCTGATCGAAAAATTCGCCGGCGGACCCGGGGTGCGCAGCGGCTCGGCGAGCCGGGCGAAGTCACACAGCAGCGAACGGGTCTTGCGCGGATCGATCACTTCCTCGACCCAGAAGCGTTCGGCGGAGCGGAACGGCGAGCGCAGCTTGTTGAGGCGCTCCTCGATTTCCTGCAGCTTGGCCTTGGGATCGTCCGATGCATCGATGTCGGCGCGATAGGCGGCCTCGATGCCGCCCTCCAGCGGCAGCGACCCCCAATAGGCCGACGGCCAGGCGTAACGCATCGAGTAGCGGTTGGCCGGCTGATGCACGACACCGGCGACGCCGAAGGCGTTGCGCACGATGATGGTGCACCACGGCACGGTGGTCTGGTTGACCGCGGCCATGGCGCGCACGCCGTGGCGGATGGTCGCCGCCTTCTCGGCCTCGAGCCCGATCATGAACCCCGGGCAATCCATCAGGTAGACCACCGGCAGATGGAAGGTCTCGGCGAGATCCACGAAGCGCACCACTTTCTGGCACGCCTCCGCCGTCCACGACCCGCCGTAATGAAAGGGATCGCTGGCCAGCAGCATCACGGCGCGGCCGTCCAATCGGGCGAAGCCGGCAATGATCGAGCGGCCGAAATTTGCGCCCATCTCGAAGAACGACCCCTTGTCGACTACCGCGTTGATGATGGGCCGCATCTTGTAGACCTGACGGCGGTTGCGCGGCACCGCCTTCATCAGCGATTCGTCCGCGCGCTCCGGATCGTCGTCGCAGGCAGTCGTCGGCGGCAGATCGAACACCGACGACGGAAGGTAAGAGAGAAAACGCCTGGCACAGGCAAAGGCTTCTTCCTCGGTGTCGACGGCATGGTCGACGCCCCCGGCGCGGGTCTGGATGTCGGCGCCGCCGAGTTCCCACTTTGTCAGGTCCTGGCCGAGCCGCTTGACCACTGGCGGGCCTGCGACGAACATCGCCGACGTCTTCGTCATCACCGAATAATGGCTGGCGGCAAGTCGCGCCGCGCCGAGGCCCGCCACCGAGCCGAGCCCGAGACCGACCACCGGCACCCGCGCCATGTTGGCGATCGTGTACCAGTACCAGCGGGTGCCGCCGACGCCGCCGGGCAGATTGGCCGCGCCCTTGGTCTCGATGGTCTTCACTGAGCCGCCGCCGCCCGAGCCCTCGATGACGCGGATGATCGGCATCCGGAAATCGTGCGCCATCTCCTCGGCCATCAGCGGTTTCGCCGATATCGACGCATCGGCGGAGCCGCCGCGCACCGTAAAATCGTCGCCGACCACGACCACCGGCCGTCCCTCGATCTTGCCGCGGCCGAAAACGCAGTTCGCCGGCGTCAGATGGGTGAGCTCACCGTTCTCGCTGTATTCGGCTACCCCGGAAATCGCGCCGATCTCGTGAAAGCTGTTCTGGTCGATCAGTCCGTCGATGCGCTCGCGAACGGTGAGCCGGCCCTGGTCGCGCTGGCGCTTGACTTTGTCAACGCCGCCCATCTCGCGCGCGAACGCTTCGCGCCGGGCGAGGTCGTCGAGTTCCGGCTTCCAGGTCATTCGTATCCTCCACCTTCGAGATCTTGTTGTTGTTATGGGCCACCGCCGGAAGCGGCTTTCTTTCCATCCGATTGCTGAAGACATCGCCATCGGCGCCCTCGAGCATGCCGCCGACCGCAAAGCCCAGATCAACCATTCGCGGCGCCACCTCCTTGTGCAGCCGTTTCTCGTCATACATGGCAGCCAGCAGGCCGATCGTCACCACGACGAAGGTTTGGTACTGCGGCGACCAGATCGGCACCGCGAGACCGTTGATATGCGGGCTCCACAGGCCGCAGGCGACCACATAGCCGTGCTCTTGCAGAAAGCGCCGGTTGGCGTCGAGACGCGGCCGCAACACCTTGGCGCCCGCCGGAATCTCGCGCTCCATTTCAGCCAGCAGCGCGTCGCCGACATCGGCATCGAGCGCCGCGGTATAGGCATGCCCCGCTGCCGTGCTCGCCATGGCGATGCGGCTGCCGGTGCTTTCATGCAGGCCGAGCGCATTGGCGGCGCGCGCGAACTCGAGATAGACGAGATGGAATCGGTCGGGAATGACGAAGCCGACGGTGCCCGGCAGTTGTTCCGCGACATCCTGCAGCCGCAGCCGGATCAGGTTGCGAAGCTGCAGCCCCCGCATCATCGAGGTGCTCATCGCCACCGCGCTGGGGCCGATGCGGTATTTCTGGTCGCGCGGCAGATAAACCAGCTGGCCCATGCGGGTCAGCGTGTGGGTCAAGCGCGACACCGTCGATCGCGGGAGCCCGCAGCGATTCGATATCTCGAGATTGCCCAGTCGGGCCTCGTGTCCCTCGAAACAGCGCAACACGTCGAACGCGCGCGACACCACCTGGATGACGTCAACCTCGCCCGCGAGATCGCTGGCGAGCATTCCCTGCTTACTGAGCCGTTCCGAGCGTCTTCCCATGTATTTTTTTCCATTCCGTCAGGCGGAATAAAATTCCACTTGCGGAACAAGCTACCCTAGGCAATCTGCCTCCACAACAAAAAGCCGTTCGCGAGGGCGTTGGTCCGACAGGCGGTGGAGGGAGAACGGAATGCCGGAAATCAAGATCGTGACCGAAGTGGCCGGACGCGTTTGCGCGCTTCCCGTCGAAATCGGCGGAAGCGTCGACGACGGCGATGACGTCGCGTTCGTCGAAGCCATGAAGATGGAAATCCCCGTCGCCTCACCTGCAGCGGGCAAACTGAAACTGATACTCGTCAGCATTGATGACGTGGTTGCCGAAGGCCAGGTGCTTGCGATTGTCGAGACCTAGCCGCGGCTCGCACCGAGCCCGACCGACCCGCGACAATCTGTCAACTGACGTCAATAAATCGCTGGACGTTGCATCGCCATCGGGCGATGACATGGTCGAGACAACAAAAAGCATCTTTCGCACAGCGAAACCAATGGAGGGAACATGATTAACCGACTGCTGATGCTCGCGCCTGTCGCTTTCACAAGCGTCTCGTTGCTGACACTGCCGGCTCACGCCCAGGACGTGAAGCTGCCGCCGACCATGGCGTTCACGGCCTATGACACCGGTACCTCCGGTTTCAACATCGCCGTCGGCGTCGGCAAGATGCTGAAGGACAAATACGGCACCGATGTCCGCGTGCTTCCCGCCGGCAACGACGTCGCGCGCCTGGCGCCGCTGCGCGCAGGCCGCTCGATGCTGGCCTGGATGGGCACCGGCGTCTATTTCGCGCAGGAAGGCGTGTTCGAATTCGGCGTCAAGGAGTGGGGCCCGCAGCCGCTGCAGATGACGCTCTCCACCATCGACTGCAACGGCCTTTCGGTCGGCGTCGCCAAGGATGCCGGCGTCAAGGAGTGGAAGGACTTCCGCGGCAAGCGGCTCGGCCACGTGGTCGGCTCGCCGGCGCTGAACCAGAATGCGCTGGCTATCATCGCCTACGCCGGGCTCACGAAGAACGACGTCAAGATCGTCGAGTTCGCAAGCTATGGTGCGATGTGGAAAGGCATCATCAACAACGACGCCGACGGCGGATTCGCCTCGACCGTGACCGGCCCCGCCAGGGAACTCGAGAACTCGCCGCGCGGCCTCGTCTGGCCGGAGCTTCCGGTAGCTGACAAGGAAGGCTGGGCGCGCGTGCAGAAAATCGGTGCGTTCTTCCAGCCCCATGTGACGACATGCGGCGCGGCCATATCAAAGCCCCTGAATCTGGCGACCTACCCCTATCCGATCGCAACGACCTACGCGACGCAGCCTTCGGATCAGGTCTACGCGCTCACCAAGGCGATGATCGCAGGCTATGATTCCTACAAGGATTCCGCACCGGGTTCGTCGGGACTCGACGTCAAGCGTCAGACCAAGCAGTGGGTCATCCCGTTCCATCCCGGCGCCGTGAAGGCGTTGAAGGAAGCCGGAAACTGGACGGACGCGGACGAGAAATTCAACAATGACCTGATCAAGCGCCAGGGCATTCTGGCGGCCGCCTGGGCCGCTTACGGCAAGGCCAATCCGCCTTCCGACGACAAGGAGTTCCTGGCCGGCTGGATGAAGGCCCGCGCCGATGCACTGAAAAAGGCCAACCTGCCGGACGGGTTCGAGGGATAATCTCGCTCGCGTCCTCTTCGCTTCACTTAATGCCGGCATAGAGCCGCCACATCTTCTTGACGGGGTAACTTATGTCGTCTGCATCATCGACCGCCGGCTCGGAAGCGCCGGCGGCAAAACGTATCGAGTTCGACGATCCCCACGGCAACCTCTCCAATTTGCAGGAGGCCGAGGTCTCGCGCGTGCGGAAGCTGGGCGGCGGATGGCGCTGGGCCCTGATCATCGCGACCGCGGCGACGATTCTGCTGTGCATCAATCAACAGTTCACGTTGCGCTTTTTCGTCGGCTTCACCCAGCTCAATACCGAGTACTTCTATCTGCTGATCGCGTTGATGCTGCCGTTCACGTTCTTGATCTTCCCGGGGTCCGAAAACGCCCCGCTCGACCGTATTCCCTGGTACGATGTCGTTCTCTTCGTCATGACCGGCGCCTCCGCGATCTGGCTGATGCTGAACGTACGTCAGGCCGCGCTGCTCGGCTGGGAGTATTCCGGCGCGCCGAAATCGGTGATCGCCGTCGGCCTGGTGATGTGGGGGGTGCTGATGGAGGCGCTGCGCCGCACCGGCGGCTGGAGCTTGGTCCTCTGCGTTTTCCCGTTCACCGTCTATCCGTTGTTTGCCGAAGCAAGCTGGCTCGGCCCGTTCCGCGGCAGCCAGGCCGACCTCGAGCAGGCCACCTCCTATCATGTGCTGTCCGGCGAGAGCCTGCTCGGCATTCCGATCCAGGCCTTCGCCGACACCGTGATCGGTTTTCTGGTGTTCGGCACCGCGCTGATGATGACCGGCGCCGGCAAATTCTTCATCAATCTTTCGTTCGCGCTGTGCGGCACGTTCCGCGGCGGCGCCGCCAAGGTCTGCATCTTCGCCAGCGGCCTGCTCGGCATGATGTCCGGTTCGATCATATCCAACGTGCTGACCGCCGGGACCATGACCATCCCGGTCATGAAGAAGAGCGGGTTCCGCGCTTCCTATGCCGCGGCCATCGAGGCCTGCGCTTCTACCGGGGCCGTGCTGGCGCCGCCGGTGATGGGCGCAACCGCCTTCGTCATCGCGCAGTTCCTCAACGTCAGTTACGCCGAGGTCGCGCTCGCCGCGATCATTCCCGCGGTGCTGTTTTATATCGGCCTGTTCATGCAGGTGGATTCCTACGCCGCCCGGCACGGGCTCGAGGGCATCCCGCGCTCCGAACTGCCGAAGGTGATGGATACGATCAAGGACGGCTGGTACTACATCTTCGTCATCGCCCTGCTGATCGTCATGCTGCTGCACTTCAAGCGCGAGAGCCATGCGCCGTTCTATGCCACCGCGCTGCTGCTGGTGCTGAACCAGTTGTTCTCGAAGGATACCCGCTGGACATTTTCGACGATCAACAAGTTCCTCGAAGTCAACGGCCGCACCTTCGTCGAACTGGCCGGCATTCTCGCCGGTTGCGGCCTCCTGATCGGCGCATTCTCGATGACAGGCGTGGTCTCCAGCCTTGCCAACGACCTGTTGCACATCGCCGGGGACAACGCCTTCCTGCTGCTCGGAATGTGCGCGATCACCAGCCTGATCCTCGGTCTCGGGCTGACGACGACGGCCTGCTACATTTTCCTGGCCATCCTGGTGGCGCCGGCGCTGGAAAAACTCGGCCTCAACAAGATGGCCGTGCACATGTTCATCTTCTACTGGGGCATGCTGTCGTCGATCACGCCACCTGTCGCGATCGCCTCGTTCGCCGCGGCGGGCATAGCCGGCTCGCCGGCGATGAAGACCGGCTGGGAATCGATGTGGGTCGGCAGCATCATCTACTTCATCCCCTTCTTCTTCGTGCTCAACCCGGTGCTGGTGCTGCAGGGCAGCAGCCCCTATTTCGAAGCGCTCGGCCTGATGGGGCTGGCCGCGTTCGGCATCCTGTTCATCTGCGGCGGCATTCAGGGCTACCAGGTTTTCGTCGGCGACCTCCGCCGCACCGGGGCGCTGGAATGGCCGCTGCGAATATTGCTGGTGATCGGCGGATTCGTGATTGCAACCCCCGGCGGCGGCATCAACCCGCTCTCGCAACTGCAGATCACAAGCATAGGGCTGGCGATCCTGGCACCGGCGGTTGCCATTGCGCTGCTGATGGTGCGCCGGCAGCCCCTCGTCGCGGGACGGTTGCGCGTTCGCTGATTGCGCGGCAAGACTGGAGGCGATGAAACAGCCGCCTCCAGTCTTTCCCGCCGCGCCTGCCTCATGGGCCTCCTCGAAGCCGCCGCTGCTGCGGTTCCTCGACCGCTGCCACGCGGATTTCTCGAAAGAGACCGGCGGCGCCGTCGCCGACTACATTCCGGAACTCGGCAAGGCCGACCCTGCCCATTTCGGCATCAGCCTCGCCACCCTCGACGGCCACGTCTACGAGACCGGCGACACCCGCGTCCCCTTCACGATCCAGTCGATGTCGAAGCCCTTCGTGTTCGCGCTGGCGCTGGACACGCTCGGCGCGGCGCGGGTCGAGAGCGCCATCGGCGTCGAACCGTCCGGCGATCCCTTCAATTCGATCCGGCTCAATGCCGACAACCACCCCTTCAACGCGATGGTCAACGCCGGCGCGATCGCCTGCAGCAGCCTGATCCGCGAAGCCAAGGGCGACGGCGCGTTCGACTATATCCGCCAGGCGCTCGGCAAATTTGCCGGGCGCGAGCTTGCCGTCGACGAGGCCGTGTTTGCCTCGGAAAGGGTCAGCGGAGACCGCAACCGCGCCATTGCCTATCTGTTGCGCACCTCGCACGTCATCGACCAGGACGTCGACGCGGTGCTGGAAACCTACTTCCGGCAATGCGCCGTTCTCGTCACGGCGCGCGACATCGCCGTGATGGCCGCGACGCTGGCCAACCGCGGCGTCAATCCCGTCACCGGCGAGCAGGTCATGACGCCCTACGCGATCTCGCGGACGCTGTCGGTGATGACCAGTTCCGGCATGTATGATTACGCCGGCGAATGGATCTATCGCGTCGGCATCCCCGCCAAGAGCGGCGTCGGCGGCGGCATCCTGGCGGCCCTGCCGGCGCGGCTCGGGCTCGGCAGCTATTCGCCGAAGCTCGACGGCCACGGCAACAGCGTGCGCGGCATCCGGGTCTGCGAGAAGCTTTCGCAGCATTACGACCTGCACATGCTCAACCGCAGCGACGACGCCCGCACCAGCATCATCGCCGACTACGACATCGGCAAGAACCCCTCGCGGCGCGACCGCCGCCCGCATGAACGCCATATCCTCGCCGCGCATCACCGGGATGTTCGCGTCCTCGAACTGGTGGGCACGCTGTCTTTCTCCAACGTCGACTATGTGTCGCGGCAGCTCGCCACCAAGCCGCGCCCGCAATTCGTCATATTCGACCTGCGCCGGGTGACCTCGCTGACGCGCGCCGGCGGCCGGCTGGTCGCTGAGGAATTCCGCGAACTGGCGGTCCACGGCGTCACCGTGATTCTCTCGGGCATCAAGCGGGATTCGCGGGAGTGGAGCATCCTCGGCGAATGGACCGGCGAACTCTCGAATGTGCGCGACTTCTATCTGCTCGATGCCGCGATCGAGTGGGCCGAGGATCAGATGGTCTATCGCTACGGCGGCGCGATCGACTTTCACGAAACCACCGAATTGTCCGAACAGCCGCTGCTGGCGGGCCTGACGGCGGAGGAGCTGACCGATCTGGCGTCGATCGCGATGGTCCGGACCTACCGGCCGGGCGAAAAGATCGTCACCTCGGGCGAGCCCGCGACGGCGCTGTTCTTTCTGCGCAGCGGCGCCGTGCACGTCACGCTGCCAGACGGCATCAGGCTCGCGACGCTGACCGCCGGCATGGCCTTCGGCGAAATGGCGCTGCTGGAAAGCCACCGTTCCGCCGACGTGCTGGCCGACATGTCCGCCACCGCCTACGAAATCCCGTTGCGGGATTTCGAGCAGTTTCGCAGGCAGCATCCAAGGGCCAGCGAACGCATCGTGCGCAATCTCGCCCAGCTGCTGGCCGAGCGCCTGATCGTCGCCAATACGAGGCTGGATCTGCTGACGGCACATTAGTCTTCTCCCCTCCCCGCCACGCGCAAAAGCGCGTGGAGGGAGGGGAGTCGATCAGCCCACCACTTCCGACACCGGCTGCATGTCGATGCCAAAGGTTTCCAGGAACTTCGAGGTCATGACATAGAAGCCGACCGAGAGCTGCAATTCGACCAGCGCCGCCGGCGTCAGTTTTGCGGCGATGGCGTTGAAGGTCGCGTCGGTCGGCTTGTGCAGCCGGACGATCTCGTCGGTGAAGGCCAGTGCTGCGCGCTGCACGTCGGTGAAGCAGGTGGCGGCCTGCCAGTTTTCCAGCGCCTCGTTCTGTTCGTCGGTCACGCCGACATTCTTGCCGATGCGCTTGTGCGCGACGATCTCGTAGGGCGCCTCGCACAGAATTCCGGTGCGCGTGATGGCGAGTTCCCGCACCACCGGATCGAGCTCGCCCTTGTGACGGATCGCGCCGCCGAGCCGGCAATATTGCTCGAAATAGCTCGGCGAATGCGCCATCATCCGGAAGATATTGGCGTTGCGGTTCTTGCCGAGGATTTCCCTCGTGCGCTCGTTCGATTTGGTGGTGTCGCAATAGTCGATGCGGGCCATGATTCACCTTGGCGTTTTTCTATTTTTCAGGCTGCCCTATCGAGGGCAGCTCCGTCGAAACACTATCTGCGGGTTGCAGCGGTAGCAACAGTCTGTACCGCCTTGCAAATCTCCCGGTGACCCCAAATCGGCGAAAATGCGCCGCTGATTTTATCGATCTTCCTTCTCGCAAATCTCGTCATGCGCGAGTCAAAATGCCGCCGCATTGCTGTTCGACCTTAGGCTGTCGATATTCGCTGAGTGGGGACTCATGGAGCGAATACTCGTCGTGGGGTGTTCCGAGTAAAAATACCGACCATCGTTCGCGTGCTCGCGCGACGATGAGTCGTGCCCAAATCCTGGGTGCTTAAAGTCTAGGGAGATCGGCATGAAGGAAGCCACCAAGAGGGCGGCCTCGGAAGCGCTTGCGCAAATGCTGGCGGTGACGGCAATGCTCGTCATCGCCAGTCTCGTGTTTTACGTGCGGTGATAACCGTCATTGCGAGGAGCGAAGCGACGACGCAATCCATCTTTTCTTGTCACATCAAAGCTGGATTGCTTCGCTGTGCTCACAATGACGGAGAGAGAGATCATTAAACCTTCTCGAAATACGGCACCGACCTTCCCGCAAACGGCACGAAGCGTGCGGTAACCTTGTCGCCGATGGCGAGCTCATTGTCGCCGTGGCCCATCATGCGAAAGCCCTCCTCCGTGTCGACCAGGACGATGTTGTAGGGCACATGCGCGCGGGTCTCCGGCGTCGCCGCGCGGCACACCAGCGAGGTCGCGTAGACCGTCCCTGCCCCGCTCGCCTGCTTCGGTTCGGGATCCGGCGAACCGCATGACGCGCAAAAGCTGCGGTGGAAATACTGCATGGCCCCGCAGGCGGCGCAGCGTTGGTAGACGATCGCTTCCGCGCCCGTGGTCCAGTCGGCGGGTTTTTCGCTCATCGTACCTGCTCCAGGAACATGCTGACATGCGACGACAGCACGCCGCCGTCGCCGTGCAGCAGCGCGATCGAGGCATCGCGCACCTGACGGTTGCCCGCCCGTCCCGTCATCTGCAGATGGGTCTCGACCAGATGCGCCATCGCGCCGCCGACGCCGCAATGGCCGTAACTGAGCAGTCCGCCATGGGTGTTGAGCGGCATCGCGCCGCCGCGGCCAAAATGCCCGGAGCGCACCCTGGCTGCGGCCTCGCCGCGCCCGGCGAGGCCCAGATCCTCCAGCAGCATCGCCAGCGTGATGGTGAAACTGTCGTAGACCGCGGCATAGCGCACGTCCGATATCGCGACACCGGCAGCCTGTTTCGCCTTTGCGACAGATATCTCGGCGCCGAGTTCGCTCAAGGCGGGAGCGGCCGTGATGTGCTGATGGGTGTGCGCCTGAGCGCAGCCGCGGATCCGCACGCCGGCTTCCCCGGTACGTTCGCGGCTGATCACGAACGCCGCACCGCCGTCCGACACCGGGCAGCAATCGAGCAATTTCAGCGGCATCGCCACCGGCTTCGAGCCCATCACGTCCGCGACGGTGATCGCCTCATGGAATTGCGCGCCGGGATGGGTGCGCGCGTGGGCACGCATCAGCACCGCGAATTCGGCGAGATCCTCCTGCGTCACGCCGTATTCGTGCATGTAGCGCGAGGCGAGCAGCCCGTAATAGGCCGGGATGGTCGGTCCCAGCGGCACCTCGTAATTGGGATGCCCGACCTGCGCCAGCGCCAGGATCGAGGCGTCGCGGCTCTGCCCGGTCAGCCGGTTCTCGCCACCCACCACCAGCACATGTTCGACGATGCCGGCCTCGACCAGATGGTGGGCCAGCATGGTCATGGCGAGCCCGGTGGCGCCGCCGACCTGGACGGCATGGGCGTAGGACGGCTTGATTCCGAAGTGCTCGGCGAACACGGTCGCCAGCATGATATGCGGCGACACCGTGGAGTAGCCGCACAGCACGCCATCGATCTCGCTGCGCTTCAGGCCGGCGTCGGCAATTGCCAGTTGCGCGGCCTGGCTCATCAGGTCGAGCGAGGAAGAGCCTTCGTGCTTGCCGTAGGATGTGAGGCCGACGCCGGTGATGAAGCTCATGATGACTCGACTCTGTTCGAGTTCGTCATTCCGGGGCGCATCGGAGATGCGAACCCGGAAACTCGAGATTCCGGGTCTGCGCCTGGCGGCGCATCCCGGAATGACTGCGGAGAAACTCGAGACCTCATCATCAATACGACTTCGGCATGCCCAGCACCTTCTCGGCGATGAAGCTGAGAATGAGCTGCGGGCTGATCGGGGCGATGCGGGGGATCAGGGATTCCCGCAGGTAACGCTCGACGTGATACTCCTTCGCATAGCCAAAGCCGCCATGGGTCATCACCGCCTGCTCGCAGGCCTGGAAACCGGCTTCGCCGGCGAGGTACTTCGCGGCATTGGCAGCGGGACCGCAGGGCAGGCCCTGATCGTATTGCCAGCCGGCCGACATCACCATCAGCCACGCCGCTTCCAGCTCCATCCAGTTCTTCGCCAGCGGATGCTGGATCGCCTGGTTCTTGCCGATCGGGCGATTGAACACGATGCGGCTTTTCGCGTAATCGGTGGCCCGCTTCAGCGCCACCTTGCCGAGCCCGACCGCTTCGGCGGCGATCAGGATGCGCTCCGGATTCATGCCGTGCAGGATGTATTCGAAGCCGCGGCCTTCCTCGCCGATCCTGTCCTCGGCCGGAATCACAAAATTCTCGAAGAACAATTCGTTGGAATCGACGGCTTTGCGGCCCATCTTCTCGATCTCGTGCACCGCGACCCGCTGCTTGTCGAAATCGGTATAGAACAGGCTGAGGCCGTGGGTCGGATTCTTCACCTCCTCCAGCGCCGTGGTGCGCGCCAGCAGCAATATCTTGCTCGCGACCTGCGCGGTCGAGATCCAGACTTTCTGGCCGTTGACGACGTATTTGTCGCCGGTCCGTACCGCGCGGGTCTTCAACTGGGTGGTGTTGAGGCCGGTATTCGGCTCGGTGACCGCGAAGCAGGATTTGTCGCGGCCATCGACGATTCCCGGCAGCATGCGCCGGCGCTGCTCGTCGGTGCCGAACACGACCACGGGATTGAGCCCGAACACGTTCATATGCACGGCGGAGGCCCCGGACATGCCGGCGCCGGATTCGGCGATGGTCCGCATCATGATCGCGGCGTCGGTGATCCCCAGACCCGAGCCGCCATACTCCTCGGGAATGCAGATGCCGAGCCAGCCGGCATCGGCCAGCGCGCGGTGGAAGTCGGCGGGATAGCCGCCCTCCTTGTCCTTCTTCAGCCAATAGGCGTCGTCGAACCGGGTGCAGATCCTGCCGATCGCGTCGCGGATCGATTCCTGGTTGGCGGTCAGTGCGAAATCCATGGTCTCAATCCCTCGTGGCGGGCGCCGTTATGGTGGCGCCGTCGCGAACCAGCGCGGCGATCTCGTCGGCGGAGTAGCCGGCTTCGCGAAGAATTTCCTCGCCGTGCTGGTTGAGGCGCGGCGCCAGCCGCGCCGTCTCGACCGGCGTTTCCGACCAGGTGGCCGCGACCTTCATGTTGCGGATTTTTCCTTCGCTCGGGTGATCGACCACAGGAAAGAAGCCGGTCGCCGCCAGATGCGGATCCTGCAACATGCCCTCGAGGTCATGCATCGGCATCACCGGGACGTCGGCCTTGACCAGCTGATCGGTCCATTCCGCGGTGGTACGGGTTTCGAGTATACGCGCGAGTTCGGCATAGACGGTGTCGATATTGACGGCGCGGCCGGCAAACGTCGCAAACATCGGGTCGCGGCGCAGGTCGTCCCGCCCGGTCGCCGTGAAGAAATTCTGCCATTGCTTGTCGTTGTAGACGATCACGCAGATGTAGCCGTCGGAAGTCTTGTACGGCCGCCGGTCGCGCGACAGATGCCGCGCGTAACCGCCCTTGTCGAGCGGCGGTTCGTAGGTCAGCCCGCCCATGTGATCGCCCATGACAAAACCCGCCATGGTCTCGAACATCGGAATGTCGACGCGCTGGCCACGCCCGGTACGATCGCGATGCACCAGGCTGGCGCAGATGGCGCCGACCGCGGTCAAGCCCACGATGCGGTCGACCAGCGCATTGGGCACATAGCGCGGCACGCCGTCGCTGGTCTGCGCCATCAGCGCGGGAAGCGCGGTGGCGCCCTGGATCAGATCGTCATAGGCGGGCTTTGCGGCATAGGGGCCGTCCTGGCCGAAGCCGAACACGCCGGCATAGATCAGCCGCGGATTGACCTTCGAGACCACGTCGTAGCCGAGCTGTAACCGCGCCATCGCCTGCGGGCGGACGTTGTAGACCAGCACATCGGCGGTCGCGATCAGCCTCAGCACCGCGTCGCGCCCGGCCGGCTTCTTCAGGTCGAGGCAGATCGAGCGCTTGCTGCGGTTGGTGTTGAGAAACACCGGGCCCATGCCGGCATGCCGGGTCGGCCCGATCTGCCGTGTCACGTCGCCGTCGGGCGTTTCGATTTTGATGACGTCGGCGCCGTAGTCGCCGAGCATCTGGGTGGCATAGGGCCCCATCAGCACGGTCGTCATGTCGATGACCTTGATGCCCTCGAGTGGTCCCATGGCGCGGTTTGCTCCCGATACGCGGCGCGTTTTGCCGGCGCTGTTGTTTCTCGGGCCTAGTAACGGCAGCGTGTCAGGAAGAGCAAGGGCGTCGAGCGTATGGACGTATGCGTGAAGGGGCTTCGGACCTCAGCCGTCATCGTCCGCGAAGGCGGACGATCCAGTATACGCTGATCTCTCGATTCCCAACGAAGGCGCGGAGAACTGGATGCCACGCGTTCGCGGGGAGACAGCCTTGGCCTACTTCATCGGCTCCAGCACCGAGACGTAATTCGCCACCGCGGCGCCGCCCATATTGAAGATGCCGGCGAGTTTTGCGTTCTTGATCTGCATGCCCTAGGGCGCCTGGCCGACCAGTTGCATGGCGCTCATCACTTGCATGGAGACGCCGGTGGCGCCGATCGGATGGCCCTTGGACTTCAG